>PMLB01000058.1 GCA_003158735.1 Myxococcales bacterium
GTCTCGTAGCGCTTGGTGCTTTCGCTTTGCCAGGGTCGGGCCAGACGGCCCCGTGCGAGAGGACTCCAGGGGATGACGCCAATACCTTCGGCCTGACAAAGCGGCATCATCTCGCGCTCTTCTTCTCGATAGAGCAGGTTGTAGTGATTCTGCATGGAAACAAATCGCGACCAGCCGTGGAGATCAGCGAGATAGAGCGCTTGGGTGAATTGCCAGGCATGCATGGACGACGAACCGATGTAGCGCGTCTTTCCCATCTTTACCAAATCGTGCAACGCCTCCAGAGTTTCCTCGATGGGCGTTTCGTAGTCCCAGCGGTGGATTTGGTAGAGGTCGACGTAGTCGGTGCCCAGGCGGCGCAGACTCTCGTCGATCTCGAAGAAGATGGATTTTCGGGATAGGCCGTGGCCGTTGGATTCGTCGCGCATGACGCCGTGAACTTTGGTCGCGATGACCACTGCCTCGCGACGTGCGTTTGCCTTGAGAAACCGTCCGAGCACTTCCTCGCTGGCGCCGCTCGAGTAGACATTGGCCGTATCGAAAAAATTGATCCCGAGATCAAATGCCGCACGCAGCAAGGGCTTGCTCTCGTCTTCGTTAAGGGCCCACGCGTGCCTGCCCCCTTTGATCTCCCCCGTGGCGGGCGCGCCGTAGGTCATGCAGCCAAGACAGATGCGGGAAACCTTGAGGCCGGTCTTGCCGAGATTGATGTAGTCCATGATTCCTTCCGTAGTGGGACCATCTATCGTGATCCCCAACAACCTGCCTCGTAAATCCGCAAGTCTGGCGGAAGGCGTGGACGCAAGTTGTCGGGGTCATAGGGTGAAGTACGAACCGCAGCATCGAGCATACCCGGCCATCGTATGGGCTGCGGGGGAGATGGGCAACCAGATCGAAGTGGCNNTGGCCGAGGATGAAGGGGGCTGGCTACGCCGATACCACCTTGTCCCCGAGCAGGGTGCTGGTCCTGTTGAACTTCCCTTCAGATTTCCACCACGAGTCGGTCCAGGAACTCGGGATTGGGCTCCTCGCCCATGTATCCGAACGGATTGCACAGCACCGTGGTCTCTCCGATCTGAATGCGCATGGAGGCGTGTGAGTGCCCGTGCAGCCAGAGCCGTGGCCGGNNCACGAAGAACGGGTTGAGCGGGTTTCCCACGAACCTTGGGGCGACACAGCGCTGTGACGGCAGGTGGTGAGTCACGACGATGTCGCCGGGGCGCAACTGCTGATCGAGGAAGGCGACAGCCCTGGCGTTCTCCTCGTACACCCAGGACTCGAAGTCCTCGATGACGGAGAAATCGGTCAGCGCACGCTTGAGTCCTTCATCGACGGTGGAGCGCGGGAACCACAGCGGTGCCCCCAGAAAGTTGAACCCCAGAAGTTCGCTGCCCGAGCTGTCGAGCCAGACAAGATTGGGGTTCTCGGCCTGCGCCCGCCGGGTGAGGTCGAGCACGCAGCTGCGGTTTGTGTTGTAAAATTCGTGGTTGCCGTGAACGTACACGACGGAGGCGTCACGGAATCTCCAGCACAGCAGCGCGAGTGCTGCGGGGATGCCGTCCGCAACGTCGATATCGCCGGCAAGCACCAGCACGTCGATGCCAGTCGGGTCGAGCGATTCAACAAAAGAGCGCCCACCGTCCCGGTGAAACTCGAGGTGCAGATCGGAGAGGAGTTGGAGGCGCATACAGGTCCGTCCCAGGGTAGCATGCGCCTCTGACGAGCTTTCAGAATGACCACTCCAGCAGACCTTGTCCGCCAGGACACGCCAAATGATGATGCCCTTGCCCGTCGGGCAGCCGTCCAGTACTTCCTGCGCACAGGCGAGTACGACCCCAAGTTCCCCGCCTGGTCAGGGAACATCATAGACCGGGAGACCAAGGCAATGGCAGACATGCCTGCAGGCCCTGGTGGCGGAGGTGAAGAAGCTGTCTGGAAAGACTCATGCCTGTCACGCATACCGGGGGGGGCACTCAGAGGCCGGATGAGCCGTGGGTACTTGGCTCCCCCGCAGTCGGCGCGTAGTAGCGGTCGGCGAGCGCTGTCCAGGGCAGGATGATCCAGCCCACCAGGGTGAACCAAGCCAGAAATCGTTCGTTGGGTGGTGGCGGAGACCAAGGCCCAGTCGCCCACATTGCAGTGCAGATGAGGACGAACGACCAGAAGGCCAGCGGTCCGATCCAGCGGGTCGCCCGCCGACCCTGCAGATACAGCACAATGCCCGCAACCCACATTGCGCCTTCGATCACATAGGTGCCGGGAATCGAACTCCATAGACCGAGGCCAAAACGCGGCGACCTTCCGGGCCACAAGGGCATGTCGGGTACGTGAGTGAGAAAGTCCAAGACCCAATGACTGACGACTAGGCCGAGCAACCAGTAACAGATCCGGGGAGAGAGTCCACGAGAGCGCCCCACAACGGCCAGCAGCGTGCCCCAGAGCAAAGCCATGAGCAAGCCGTGAGACCAGGGATAAGAATCGAAGACGAGTGGGTTGAAGGCCGTAGCGCCTCGACTCACCCGAACGTGCTCTATGCCGGCGAGCAAGAAGAGCGGCCAAAGAAGATCCAGGGCGGTGACCGCCGCCATCAGCCAGCCGAGAGGGGCCTTGGGGACCGCACGCTTGGCGGCGAGGGCAAGGGCAAGGTGGCCGACGAACATGGAATCTCCTCGCTTTGGGTTGGTTCATCCTCAGTCTAGCGCGGGGTTGGCACGAGCGTGGACTGTTCTTTGTGTCCTAGGTCAGCCGACTTGATCTCCCTGGTCATGTTGCCCAGTGGACTTGATCTGCCAGGTCATGTTTCCGCAGCCGGCTTGACCTCTCAGATCATGATGGGCCAACCGGGGTGCCGGGCTGGTGTGCTGGCCATGCTGGAGAACTCGATGTTTTTCCTGACCGCAGTTCACCTTGA
>PMLB01000441.1 GCA_003158735.1 Myxococcales bacterium
GTGCCTATGACACGTACATGATTGGCCGCACGCGCATCGCCGGCGCCACCGGTACATTCAATTTTGACCTGGCCGACAATTTCAGGCTCGTTGCAGAGGGAGGCGGCGGCGCCAAGATGGATGTGCAGCAGTGGGCTCAGCAACCCTACCCATCGTGGCAGCCTTTCCCTGGGCACGCACAGATGGGAACAACCATGTTGGCCCACGGCCACGTGGGCGGGGTGTTCGCTCAGGTTCTCACATTGACAGGCCACTGCATGTTTACCTGGACCATGGACGCGATGCGGACCGACCTGAACGATCCCACCTCGGCCCAGAAGCCCACTGACTATGCCAGCCCGGGTTTGTCCTACGCAGCCAAGGATGGCCGCATGCGGATTCTGGGCGTCGATCTGAGACTGGACGGTGGATGGCTTGGCGACGGCTACCTCGGCTTCTCCTCCATCAAGACGGCAAACGTGGGTGTCTTGTCAGACACAATCGAGGTCCTTCACTCTCAAGGCGGCTGGCAGTACCAGGCCAACTATACCGGGGCCAACTATGCCGGCGGCATAATATCCAGTCATGGCTACAGCACGGTCAACAGCGTCGGGTTTCAATACACCTTCAGCTTGGCGGCCTTTCTCCTCCGGCCGCAGGAGTGGTGGGGACAAGGCGCGGACTTCACCATACAGGTTTTCGGTATGTACAACCGTATTGGTGGCCTTGCCCCGAGGGACGAGCCGGCGATGGCGCTGATGGGCAAGAGCAAGCTGAAATTGGGCACACAGTGGCTCTACGCGCCGCTGACGTTCATGTCTGGCGGTGTTCGGTTCGACTCGGTCCAGCCAAACATGGGCGACCGCACTCACGACTTCTGGGTTGTGTCTCCGCGGCTGATCTTTCACACGGCATTCGTCACACGCGAGCAGGTGATGATTCAATATCAGTACTATGGGTACGGAAGCTGGTACTTCAAGAACACGGACTCCACCTTGGGGCCGTGGCCAGGCATGCCCTACCCGTATGGCCAGCCCGGCGCCCTTTGGAATCCCATTCAGCCCGACAAGCACACGTTCACCATCGCCGCCAGCATGTGGTGGTAACGTTGTGGCGCTACGGTGGATTGAGATCCCAATGCCAGACGGGCTTCTGCTGCAGGCCGGCTGCCAGTGCTAGATCCCGTCTGACCGCGACGTAACCGTCGGCTTCCTCGTCGCCGGGGAAAAATTTCTGCCCCTCGGAGTTCTTGATCCGGCCCACCTGGCGATACAGGACAACGTAGTCGAGCTGTGAAAAGAGCGGGAGCAGGAAGTCGTTTAGGACCGCGTTGTAGAAGATGTCGGGCAAAGGCAGCCCACAGCGTCTGGTAATCTCCGCGTGCTCTCTCAGCGGGCGATCCTGGCCGATGAAGGTGCCCCACTTGCCGGCCGACACAGTGCCGCGGGGGAGGCAGTCGAGGAGCTGACGATCGGTGAGCGACCACAAGTCGAGGATGTTGACCTTGCCGAAATGCCTGGACGCCAAATGGTAGGCCGTCATTCCGGCCTGCCCGGTCATCACGTAGAGGGGCCGCGTCTTCACCTGCGCGACCAGGGCGTCCGCGATCGGCAACAACTCGCTGACCGTAACGGCGTCGCGGCGGTGCATCTTGTTGAGCAGCTCCACCCGTGAAAACTGGTGGGGGTCTTTCACCCGCACATCGAAGCGGGCGAAGAGCCCGCCCATGGTCCACAACGGCTGGCCTTCCACCGCCCCCTGATGCAGAAGCTGGAGCGCGAACACCAGATTCGCCGCTGCGTAGAGCGCCGCCAGTCCGGCCCGCCCTGACGCCGCCGGCGCGAATTGCTCCAGGGCCAAGAATCCAACAAGAACCAGGGAGGGTACGATGAGCGCCAGAAATCTTGCCCCTGCCATCCAGTCGCCGCCGCTGGCCACCAGGAAAGTGAGCTGGGCCAGCCCCAGGCTGGCCACCAGCTCTGCGGTCGCATTGCCCGCGCCCCGCACCCGCCGCATCACCAGCACCGCGAGGCCAGCCACGAAGAGCAGCAGGGGAAATGCGCCGAAGGCGAGTCCCACGTCCCACAGGTAGCGCGCTCCGTCCTCGGCATTGAACCCGCCCACCTTCATGAGCGCGGGATTGGGCCACCAGGCATGGAAGTACAGTTTGCGAAATCCGAACAGCATTCCCACCACACCCATGGCCAGGGCCGCGCGGCCCATCGGGAGACGGAGGGCCTGCCACGCGCTCTGCGCCCCGGACCGCCGCGAGACCAGAGCGAGGACGATGGAAAGCAGGACAAGACCGACGAGCAAGATGGGCGTCTCGGGTCGTGCCGCCGCAAACAGGAACGCCGCAGCCCCGAAGTGCAGCCAGTGCCAGCGCTTGCGCTCTTCTGTCGCACGGGTGCACTCGTCGATGAACCAAAGGGCAGCGGCTGTGGTCAGGGCGGTTTCCATCCCGCTGGTGGCCCAGTAACTGAAGCAGCCGAAGGTGCCGAGGGCGGCCACCAGACCGGCGCGCGAGCCTAGGCCCATGCGCCGGCCGACCCGCACAGCCAGCAACATGGTCGTCACCCCGGCCCCCAGCGAGACGCAGTACGCGACGGTGGGCATAGACAGGGGCGTGAGCCGGTAGACCAGCGCGAGGACCAGGACAAGCGAAAGCGACGAGCTTTGTTCCAGGCGCAGTCCGTTGTAGTTGAGGATCTGTCCGTGTTCGGCCAGGGCTCGGGCCGCCCAGTAGGTGATGTAGCAATCGTCCTGGCCACCCTGACTCCACAGAATCACGGCCAGCGCAGAGCACAGCAGCGCGGCGACCACGATGTCGGCGTGGTCAGCCAGTCGACGCATGCGCCCCCGAGCCGGTCGCGCAGGTTTCGCCCCGGCCAGGTCCGACGCCAGCGGCCGGTCGGCGGAATCCGGAGTCGATGACATGGCGGGCAATCTACAACATTCCTGCAACATGAAGGTCAAGGGCGCGCTTGTCCGAGGTTACAAGTGTGACGCTGGTCACGTGGGTCCGGTCCGACTCAGCCGTGAGCGTGTTGGTTGACAGGGCGCCAGAGGACAGGGATCCTCCTGCCCACCATGCGCCCTGACGGCCGACGACTTGACGAATTGCGCGCCATCCGTATCACGCCGGATTGCAACCGCTACGCCGAAGGTTCGGCCCTGGTTGAGTTCGGCGAGACCAAGGTCATCTGCACCGCCACCGTCGAGAACAAGGTGCCGCCTTTCCTGGCGGGGCAGGGCAAGGGTTGGGTCACCGCCGAATACGCCATGCTCCCGCGCTCGACCCATACGCGTTCCGGCCGCAATCCGGGCGGCCGTGGCCAGGAGATCCAGCGGCTCATCGGCCGGGCCCTGCGCGCGGCGGTGCGGACCGCGCATATGGGCGAACGTCAACTGACCGTGGACTGCGACGTGATCCAGGCCGACGGCGGCACGCGCACAGCGGCCATCACCGGGGGATGGGTCGCGCTGGCCCTGGCCCTGCGGCGGTTGGTGAAGAGCGAGAAGCTGGCCCACGATCCCCTGCGCCGGGCGGTGGCGGCGCTGTCGGTGGGCCTGGTGGCAGGCGAGCCGCGCCTAGATTTGTCCTACGAAGAAGATTCGGCGGCCGACGTGGACTTCAATTTCGTGATGACCGACGCCGGCCAGTTCATCGAGATCCAGGGCACGGCCGAGGGAGAGCCCTTCTCCGCCGACGACTACGCCAAGCTCGTGACCTTGGCGAGCGTGGGTGCGAAACAGCTCTTTGCTCTCCAGCAGAAAGCTCTGCAGGCGGCCAGGCTCCCGTGAGGGTCGTGGTTGCCAGCCGCAACCGGCACAAGTTGCGCGAGATCGGCGTGCTGCTGGCCGATGTGGGCCTGGCCTGGGACCTGGTTTCCATCGACGAGGTCGCGCCTGAGTGCGCGCTCGTCGAGGACGAGCCCAGCTTCGAAGGCAACGCCCTGTCCAAGGCGCGCCAGGCAGCAGCCGCCACTGGATTGCCGTCCCTGGCCGACGATTCGGGCATCGAAGTGGATGCTCTCTACGGAGCCCCTGGCGTGTACTCGGCGCGATGGAGCGGCGAGCCTAGTCGCGTGGGGAGCGGGCGAGCTNNTCGCCGCGGACCATCGCGGGAGGGAATGGCGAGGCCGAGCGAAGCGAGCGGGGAGGAGGAGGCAGGTGGGGGCCGAAGGGCAAAGCGAACCCTCTCAGGGTTCCCATATCAGCGATGATGCGCGAAACAACCAGAAGATGTTGCGCGAGTTGGCTGGCGTCCCGACCGAGAAGCGCACCGCTCGCTACCGATGCGCCGCTGCGTTCGTCGAC
The DNA here is from genome assembly GCA_003158735.1 of Myxococcales bacterium. Lineage (GTDB taxonomy): Bacteria > Myxococcota_A > Polyangia > Fen-1088 > Fen-1088 > Fen-1137. The sequence continues at coordinate 4,300 of PMLB01000441.1, forward strand.
CCGGCCCGCAATCTGGAACTCGTGCGCATGGGCGCGTGCGAAGGCCGCCTGCTAGAGTCCGCGCGTGGCGTGGGCGGATTCGGCTACGATCCCTTGTTCTTCATCGAGTCTCTGGGGCGCACCATGGCCGAGATCCCGCTTGAGGAAAAGAACCGGCTCTCTCACCGCGCGGCCGCGTTTCGCCAGCTCGCGCGGGCACTCGCTGAAGGTGCGCTGACATGATCTAGGGCATTGCAGGCAAGCCGGCGGAAACGGCGGAAGCCGTGCCGATGATGATGCTGGTGCGGAGAGACGTCTTGGTTGAGGCATCGCTCCCGGCGTCGGACTTCGGTCCGGTGGTGGTGGTAGCCGTCGCCGTCGCGGTGATGGTTGCGGATTCGCTCGCAGTCTGCGACTTGGTATTCGTGCCGGTCCTGAGGAGGGTGGCCCCGGCCGTGTGGGTCTTGCTCAACGTCATGGTTTCCGTGTTTGTCACGATTGCCGTGAACGTCGCGATTCCGGCGTCGTACGTCGTGGCCGTCGCCGTCGCGCTCCCACCGTCGACGTTGGGCTGCACGCAGGTCTTGTCGGTACACACCAGGGAGTTGCGGCAAGGAGTGTCGCCGGAGCAGCAAGGCTGAGCCAGTGCCCCACAGAGAACGCAGTTGCCATTGGCGGAACAGGCGAGCTCGCTATTGCAGGCGTTGCCTGCGCAGCAGGGCTGGGTGCGGGCCCCGCAGGCCACGCAGCTCCCGCCGCTGCACACCAGCCCTGCTGTCGCACAGGTGTTGCCTGCGCAGCAGAGCTGGTCACTGGCGCCGCAGAGCACGCAGCTCGCACCATTGCACACGGTCCCTGCCGTGCACTGGCTGTTGGCACAACAAGACTGGGTCAGCTGGCCACAGGCCGCGCTTGAGTCGGGGTTGCTGGTCATCGTGTCCCCAGCCCCAGCGTTGCCACCAGCTCCATTCCCACCACTCCCGCCGACGGACTGGGGCGCGTCTAGCCCAAGTCCGCCGTCATCGGCCGGGGTGTTGTAGCACTTGCCGGCTCGGCACTCGTATCCACTAGGACATTGCTTTCCGGCGTCTGTGCCGGCGCACGTCTGGACTCCGTTGGGCGGACGAGGATCGTATTTGCACGACAGCGCAGCCAGCAAGCCGAACGCCAACAGGAGATCGAAGCTTGGCTTCGCGATTGCCATCAGAATACCCCCATGGCCGAGATGCCCGCGGCTCCGGGGCCCAACACAGGGCTCACGCTCACTCGCGAGGGTGTTTCGCGTGCGGCTCGCCAGCCATAGTAGTAGAGGCCGCCACCGACCAACGTGGCGACCGCGCCCACGAGAAAGTAGAACCCCTGCGCCTTCTGCGCGGCCACGCCCGCTGAATCGTCCTTCGGATTGAACTGGTCAGCCGTGGTGACCTTGTGCGACAGCGATTGCGTTTGCACCCCATAAAGGGCACCCAGTACGATGGCGGCGACTCCGACGGAACCGCAGACAATGCCTGCGATGCGAAGGTTGCGCCCTCGCGGTGCAGGCTCGCTGGCCTTGGCCACAACGGAAGCTGGGGTGCTCTTGCTTTCGGTGGCAGCCGCAGGAGCTTGGCCGGTCGGCTGGGCCGGCGGAGAAACCGGGCTGGTCGCAGGCAAGGCCGCTGGGCTTGGGCTGACCTGCGGCGCAGACGTAGCGGACGCTTCGGTTGGGGCTGGCGCCTCCGCTGGGCTCGCAGGCAGCACAGGGGATGTAACGGTCGGTTCCAGCGCAGGCGCGGCG
>PMLB01000323.1 GCA_003158735.1 Myxococcales bacterium
CGATAACGTCATGGGGCCGTACGTATCCCAAGGCAATTGCTATACGAAGAACCTAGAAGGCAACGACATGGGGCATAACTTGACTGCGCTCATTGCGCCCACCGGCACGAGCCCCTATACGCTCTCCGTGGGTGAGATCGTGCCGGGCCAAATGTTCAGCGCCAGCTCTCCCAATGGGCCGTGGACTTCCCTGGGTCTTGCCCAGACCACTACCAATGGGCACAGCGGGTGCGGCAGTACGTCCTCCAATTTTACCTTCACCGTAGGTCATGATAATCGATTCTGGGCCACGTCGCGCGCTGGCTGTGTCATGGACAGCGACCAAGTCCTAGGGCCCTACAAAATTGAGACCAATAGCGTCCTTCCAAACCTAGAGAATAACGACAACCACGACGCTGAAGATGAGTGTATTTGGTACAGTGGGGGCTATTACCACATCGTCTTCAATTACTGGCCTGTGCAAAGAGCCTATCACATCATGTCCAAGGATGGGATAAACAACTGGACAAGCACGGGCCTCGCCTACCAGGCTGCTCAAACGCCGGCAAATGCGAACTCGAATTGGCTCCGGTACACAGACGGCACGGTCAACGTATGGCACAACATGGAGCGGGTGGGCGTCATTGTGGAGAACGGCCACGCTACGCACTTCACTTTTGCCGTCACGGACGTGAACAAGAACGTCACCGGTATCAGTCAGGGCGGGAGCAAGATCCTGGTTGTCCCGTTCAATGGCGTGCAATTCGATTGCGACAACGGCGACCAGGCTTCTTGCGACGAAGTCGGAGCGGGCGCGGGGGGCATCGACGGTGGCGGAGGACCGATTCCTGTGGACGGCGGCACGGGGGGAAAGGTGACCGCGGATGCCGGGCGCGGTGCTGGCGGTGCGACTGGCACTGGCGGCTCTAGCGGAACGGGCGGTGTCACCGGAGCGGGTGGATCGGGGAACAGCGGGGGAGCTATTGGCACCGGCGGCGCCACGAACAGTGGGGGCGCGAATGGTACGGGCGGTGCTACCACGGCGGGCGGGGCCACGAGCACAGGCGGTTCCACCAGGGTGGGCGGGACCATGAGTTCAGGCGGCGCCACGGGCGGGGCGGGCGGAACGGCTGGGGCTGTAGGTGCTGGCGGTGCGTCCAGCGCGGGTGGGGCGATGAGCGCGGGCGGTTCAGCGGGCGCGGGAGGCGCAGTTGCGGCCAGCGGCGCGACCAGAACAGGCGGCGCGACGGTGACGGGTGGCTTGCCGAGCACAGGGGGCGCATCTGTGAGTAGTTCGACGAATATGGGCGGATCTACAGGCTCAGGAGGAACGGCTGGAGCCACGACCTCGTCCGACAGCCGGGCGAATGCGACAGGCAGTGGTTGCAATTGCAAACTGAGTGAAAATGGCTCGAACCCAACTTCTCGAGAGAACTGTGGTTTCTTCCTGCTCAGCCTCGCGTGGGCTGGACTGCATTGGCTCCGCCGGACCAAACGCCGGCACGTGCCACGAACTGCCGTTTGATTCCCACTGGAAACGATCGCCCAGCTGCACGTACGGCGTAGGCCCGGTTGCACGTCGCGAGAGGCTCGGCGGGTTGCTCAGTTTCTATTGCCGAGAAGCGGCTTGAGCGGTTACCACCGCGTTTTGGTACCAGACGGCATTGATCTACGAACAACCCGAATTGAAGCGGTCGGTGCCGGTCCAGGTGCAGGTACCGCTGATACAGTCGATGAGGTTGTTGTTCCAGCTCTTCGCGCCAAGGTCGAAAATCTTGTACCAGCCGTTGTCGTCCCAGACCGAAGTCGGAATGCCATTCGGGTTGGCGTTCTGTTTGTCCAGCTTCTGGTACCAAGAACGAATGTTGTTACAGTCCATTGTGGTGTAACGGCTTTCCCAGGCCACGCCCCACTCTCCGATATAGACAGGCATGCCTTTGCCCACTGATTTCGCCCACGACAGCATCGTATCCATGGGCCCTGAGATGTTGCTGTCGGTCCACGCATCAGTGTAGTCGCCCTGGTCGTTGCCACAGAAGGTCCAGGGGTCGTAGTGGTGGAAGGTCGACATCAAATAGGCGTCCTGGCCTCCGCCCACGCCGTCGAGGCTGGTCCAGACGGTTGCCATCTCAGCGGCGCCGAACCATTGATTGCCTCCGATGATCACAATGCGAGCCGGGTCAACCGCCCGGATCTTCGCGTAGGCCAAAGCAGTCATGGTTTTGAGATCCGCGGCTGGCATCGCCGTTGAATCGGATCTGTGCGGCTCGTTCAGGATCTCGAAAAGCAGCCGGTGATCGCGGCTGGAAAAGATGCTTGCGATGTCCGACCAAAGGCGTTCAAGCACCGACGAGCGGCTGTTGGTCTTGAGGGTGGTCTCGTGGTGGGCATTGATGACCACGTACATATCGGTCTTGGCCAGCGCGTAGTCGACGACCTGCTGGATCACCGCGAGCCGCGGGTTGTTGCGATTGACGTCGCCTACATTCGCGTCGTTCACTAGTAGGTCGCCGCCCACGGGCTCGGTCCACGTGATGGGGATGCGCACATTCCTGAACCCCTTGGCGTAGTAGGCGTCGATCTTGGCGCTCGAAGTCGCGAGGGTACGGTCATTTTGCGTCGCCTCGAACGTCTGTCCGAGATTGAAGCCCTTACCCATGCTCGCTGCGGCCTTGGCAGCCGTAGTTGCTGTGACCGTGCTTCCGCTCGAACTGGAACTGCCACCAGTGGACGCGGTACCTCCCGAACCAGGGTTGCCTCCCGCTGCCAGGGTCCCACCCGATGCCTGGCGACCACCACCGGACGCGGTTCCCCCGGAGCTGGCGCTGCCGCCCGTGGCCATTGTTCCAGCCAAACTGGCGCTGCCACCTGTGGCCGCAGTTTCACCCGAGGTGGAGTTGCCACCGTTGGACGACGACCCGCCCGAGCCGGAGCTGCCAGCGCTGGACGGGGACCCACCTGAGCCAGAGTTGCCGCCGCTGGACGAGGATCCGCCCGAGCGGGCATTGCCGCCTGTGGCCACCGCTCCACCCGAGCTGGCGCTGCCGCCCGTGGCCACGGATCCGCCCGATGCCAGGCCACCGCCGCTAGCCACGGTTCCGCCCGAGCTAACCCTTCCGCCGCTGGCCACAGTTGCACCCAAGTTGGAGCTGCCGCCGATAGCCGCTGAGCCACCCGACGCTTGCCGACCACCGCTGGATGCGACTGTACCCGAGTTGGAACCGCCTCCGCCGGATGCCTGTCCTCCCAACGCAGGGTTTCCGCCGGTACTCTGGCTTCCGCCCGCAGCATGGTCGGTGCCACTGGTTTGCGAGCAGGCGGCGAAGGAGAGGAACAGGACAGCAGACAAGAGCGTTCGGAGCGAATGGTTGGTCATCTAGGGTGATTCCTTGACTCGGGAAGGATCGCGTCTCGCGATCTGTGGTATCGGTGGAGATGATCGGGCGATTGTCCTGCTTATGCCGAGCTCGGCATAGTCATGAGCGATTCCAGCCTTAGGCTCAGTCTCCCTGAGGTGGGGGGCTGCTTCAGTTAGCCACCACGGTTGCGTTTGTGAAATCAATGGTTCCACTTCCACCCATTGCCTCTACAAGGAGCTTGGCCTCGAACATTTTCCCGAGTGTCATGCCTAGACTGGCCCACTCCTTGAAGTGTGCGGAAATAGATATGTGTCCGCACTGGCGAGCCGATTGCCGGACACTGAAAAACTGCTGAAATGTCGCCGTGCCCTGAATGGAAGGTTGATTGGTTTGCGTGTGCGTATAGACATCGTACGTACCCCCATCAACGGTAAATGTGCCCTTCTTGGTTGCATTGGAACCAGGGTTAAAGCCTATCCACTCCTCGACGATGTAGAATTCCACGAGAGGGCTAACCGACCACCCATAGATTCCTGTATATACATTCGTGTTGCTTATCCCCGTCTTTGTGTACGCGTAGTCTGCTGAAACCGTTCCTAGTTGGTCGTATGTTTTGTCCGAATTCCACGACAAGCCGGCACGGGTTAGCAGATCCCCACCAGAGGCCATGTTCCATTGTGCCTTGAACGCGGCACCAACATTGTAGAAGGTTCCGCAATTGGTCCCAGTGGTTGAATCCGAAAGCCATACTGAATACCCGACGCCGTCACCCAAAGTGCCCGTGGTCGACGAGCAGTACTTCGTCCCGCCGGTCAAGGGGGTACTCACCGCGCAAGCGCCCGTTGTGCCGCCCGTCGTGGCGCCACCGGTCCCCGCGCCGCCTGTGGTTTGCCCACCGGTCCGTGCGCCACCGGTCCCCGCGCCGCCTGTGGTTTGCCCACCGGTCCGTGCGCCGCCGGTCCCCGCGCCGCCCGTGGCTTGCCCACCGGTCGCGGCGCCGCCGGTCACTGCGCCGCCCGTGGCTTGCCCACCGGTCGCGGCGCCACCGGTCACTGCGCCGCCCGTCACTAGCCCTCCGGTCGCTGCGCCACCGGTCACTGCGCCACTTCCGCCAGCGCCAGCCTTGCCGCCGCCCGAAACGCCACCACCCGAGCCGCTTCCGCTCGAGCCCGAGCCACCGGAACCATTGCCACCGACGGTTTCAGCGCCGCCTGCGCCGGTCGTGCCGCCTGAACCGGTTGCGCCGGCGTTTGCAATCGCGCCTCCTGCTCCACCTGTATCGCTGTTGCCAGCGACTACGTAGCCGCCGAGGGCGTTAGTCCCGCCCATGGCCGATCTCGTGCCACCCGTGGCCATCACACCCCCTGTGCCGCTCGTGCCGCCCAGAGACGGAGTACCTCCCGCTGGACGGCTCGAAAGGACAGTCGTTCCACCTATTTCCTGCGCCGGGGTGCCGTTGCTGCCGTCAGGTGCGCACGCCAAGAGACCCAGCGCCGTAAGCGAAGCGATCATCTTTGGTGTGCGCCAATACATCCAAGACTCCTTCTTGCTAGTCACACGTCCCGGAGCAGGGAACAAAGGTTCCCTCCGTGGCCGCAATCGTCGCCGTGCCGTCTGTCAGCCCAGTCGCGCTGGCGGTCACCGTGATGGTTCCAGCACCCGTGGCCTGAACGATGGCGTAGGCCGCGCCTCCACTGGTGCTGCGTACATTTCCGCGGAATGTCTCTTGCTGCTGGCTTCCGCTGTCGACGGCAACGATGGTTCCCGGACCGCTAATCTTGAACGTCACCGAGGTATCCGTAGACACCTCAGCCTTGACGAATGAGATGTCGGACAGGTCGTTCAGAAGCGTGGGGTGATCCGCTGTGAGCACGATCTTACCCGCCACGGCAGCGCTGGGTGGAGCCGACTGAGAAGACGCCCCCCAAATCTTGGCCCACTGGTAGCCGAGCGGACGCACAGCACCCATTTCGTCCATGAGGTGGTTCCCGACTCCCCCCATGGTGGGCCACTTGCCGTCCGACTCGCCCATGTAGTCAACGCCCGTCCACATGAACTCGCCCGTGAGTCCCGCGTTGCCCGTGACGCTGGTCCATGTGCTTGTTTCGGTGCCCACCTCGGTGATGAGGCCGCACTTGGTAGGCGAGGTTGCCCCATTTGAAATGGCGACGGCGACGTTGTAGTTGTCGCCCCATACATCGAGTAACTTTGCGGTTGCTCCGGTGGTGTCTCCGGCCGTGCCGGGATCAAGCAGGGCCTGGGTGTCATAGTGGCTCGGGTCGAGTTCGTGACTGATGGCGACCATCTCGGTGAGGATGGGAGTACGCGAGCTTATCGAATCGTGGATTTCGTTGCCCATGCTGTAAAGAGCCACGCTGGGGTGGTTGCGATCCCGCATGATGAAGCCGGTAAAATCGACCTCCCACCACTTTGTGCCGGTGGCGGACTTGGGCAGCGCGGGCATTCCGGTCGGAGTCGTCGAGGCCTTGTTGAAGTACATCGAGTAGTCGCCCTTGTCTTGGTACTTCATGTTGCTCCACACGTCGGTGAACTCATCGAGGACGAGAAAACCCATCCGATCCGTCAGGTCCAAGAATTCTGGTGAGGGCGGATCGTGGGCCGTGCGGATGGCGTTCACGCCAATAGCCTTGAGCTGGGCCAGCCGCCTTTGCATGGCGCGCGCTGGCGCCGCCATTCCGAGCCCATGGTAATCTTGGTGGTTGGCAACGCCCTGGAACTTCAGGCTCTTGCCATTTAGGGTCATTCCCCCGCTGAATTTGAGGTCCCGGATGCCGAAGGGGGTTACGTCGTCGTCCACCGTGGTCCCGCCGACCAGGACATTGGTCAGCACCTGATACATGTTCGGTGTCACGAGATCCCAGAGCTTGGGGTTCGCGACCGAAACATCCATGGCAAAGCTGGCTGATGCGCCCGCAGCGATGGTCTGCGCTGCCGCCGAAACGGGCGCGAGCGCCGCGCCGCCGGCAGGACTCACAATGGCCTCAACGCTCACAATTTGAGACGATGTGCCCGAATTGACGACTGAGGTTGTGACGTGGACGGTGGCCGACGCAGCCGTCGGACTGGGCGAATTGACGAATGTAGCGTACTGGTCGATGTGAACCGGATCGGTCGCGATGACGCGGACGCGGCGGTAGATTCCAGCACCCGCGTAGAAGCGCGAGGCCGGCTGGATGCTGGTGTCGGTCTTGACGGCAAGCACGTTCTCTGCGCCAAACTTGATGTTCTTCGTCATGTCGTAACGAAAGCTCACGTAGCCATAGGGATGATTCCCGAGCTGGGTTCCGTTGACATAGACGGTGCTGTTGCCCATCACGCCGTCAAATTCGATGTAGACCTGCTTGCCCGCTGTGACGCTCGCGGGAAGCGTGAAGTGGGTGCGGTACCAACCGATTCCCGACGGCAAGTAGGCCCCCCGGCCAGTGGTCGCAGCATCCTGTGCGAAGGGTCCCTCGACCGCCCAGTCGTGCGGGACGTTCACCGGGCGCCATGCGGAATCCGGGAAGGCCGCTGCGTCCGCACCCGCCGCGTCCCCCTTGTTGAACAGCCAGTTGCGGTCAAGGAGCATGATGGCGCGCACTCGACTGCCGGGTGGCTGCAGAACAACTGCGCCCCCTCCACCCGTCGTCCCGCCGGGGGCAGACGTCCCACCCGTCGCAGCCACGCCGCCGGAGCCAGCCACGCCGCCGGAGCCAGGTACGCCGCCGGAGCCAGGTGTGCCGCCACTGCCTGCTCGCCCGCCAGAAGTGACGACCCCTCCCGCTGCAGTTACACCACCTGTCGCGGCCACGCCGCCCAATCCGACTAGACCACCCGTGGCAGCCACACCAGCCAAACCGAGCTCACCGCCTGTAGCCGAAGCGCCGCCAACGCTCCCAGCCTTGCTGCTGCCGCCAGTCGCCGTAATTCCACCTTCCCCGGAGATTCCGCCGGTACTGGCGGCGATGCTTCCCGCGCTGGATCCACCCGTCTGAACACTGGCATCATTGTTGTTCTCCGCCGTACTGCTTCCACTGCGACAGCCGGCCGCCAGCGGCGCACCGGCCAGCAGCACGATAAGAAGAGGTCTGGTTTGGCAGATCTTGTGCATGGGGCTACTCCTGGAAAAGATCGAAAACAACACTTACGAGAGTATTGCAGACTGAGTAACTCGCCGTGGATTCTGGGTGCTCCACGTCACGTTCGTCTCGGCCATCCGCCGAATCAGGTCTTCGGTGTTCGTCGTCATCGGCCCATCGCCTCAATTGGTCGCTGACACGCTCGAGGTACCCGTCGCCGCGCACGATCTCTCGGTAGCCCGGGACGGTTCCAACCCACGTGCCCAGCCGGACGTTCGGCGCATCCGTGAGGTACATCGTCGGAAGGCCCATCAGCGCGGGGCCATCCATGCCCGCGGTGGTGACCCCGAGCTGGCCGACCAGGCCGTGCGCTCGCTTCAGATGCTCGATGAACTGGAGCTGCGCGCGCCGCATGTCGGCGCCTTGGAAGAAGGGCTCCTTCCAAAAGAGCGTCATGTCGACGGCGTCCGACGGGAGCAATTCGCCGTCACGGATGGCGTCGCCAACCAGGACAGGCACGAAATTGGCGGCCAGCGCTCGTCGGGCAAGCTCGACTAGCTCGGGGTGCGTCGTGTTTCGCGTGGGATGGTGCGCGCCGTAACGGACCCAGAGGAGAACCTTCCTTCCCGCCGAAACGCCGGCGAGTCTGCGATCGGCCCAATCGATCACCGCCTGCGGGATGGGCGCGTCGCCGAGGAACGCGGCCCGCAGCTTTCGCTGCGCGGAGAGAGGGTCGGCGCGGAAGGCGCGCGCGACGATCGCGGGCAGGTGCTTGTTCGCGCGCGGGCGCGAGCGATACGGCTGGATCCTAATCGCGTGGGAAGCCGGCCAGCTTTGCTGGCCGCGTACTATCGCGCTAGGCCGAGCGCGAGGGCGCGAGCGNNAGCGAGCGGGTGTGGTGGGGAAGGAGCAGGTCCCGAAGTCCCCGAAGGGGGAAGCGAGGGGGGGGTAGGGTGGGTGGCAGGTGCCGAGTGCAGAGCTAACCCTCCCAGGGTTTCCATCTCAGCGCTGAGGCCGGCGTCTTGAAGGAAGCGTTCCGCCTGCGGCGTCTGCGGCTTGCCGGGCTCGATCTGAATCGCAACCCCGGCGAGGACGGCCGCCGCTGCGAGGTACCAGCCTTCACCAAACGAGAAGCCCGGGTCGGTATGGAAGGTATAGGCGTGGTTCCGCTCGTCGACGATCCGGCGTGCGTCGCGCGCCGCAGCTTCTGCCGCCCGAGCTGCCTTCCACGCAGAGTCGTTGTCGAGCTCGGCGGCCATGCGCGCCGCTACCAACGCCGACGACTCCGCAACAGCGACGATGCCCTCGACGCGCTGCCAGCCGTCGTCGCAGGCTTCGCACGTCGGGGCGCGCTGGGCGCCGAGCGAGAGTTGGCCCGCTCCGTGGCGGGCGTCTCGTGCGCGGGCGGCGTTGGCCTTTACCAACGTGGAACGCGCGCCCGCGCTCGTCCGTGCGTCCCCGCCGACGGCCGCGGCGAGGACGCGATTCGCGAGATCGATCGCGTGCTCGATCTGACGACGATGGCGATCGCGTCCGCCAGGCAAGTGCAGCGCGGACGCCAGAGCGAGTGCGTCGTCGAGAATGACCGCGGCCGCGCGCTCGAGGGTGTGCGCGTCGAGAGACGCCGCGAGGTCAGGCATCGTCGCCACGGGCTCTCTCTACTATGGATTCTTGTCACCAACAACACTCGCAACTGGGCTGCGTCGGCGGGGCAGAGACTTGCGCCGGTCAGGCCGCGCGGCGTCCGTAGCGGTGGTGGAGGCAATCGACTTCGGGCAACGCCACGATCTCACCCATGCTCGGCCGGTGGACAGCTCTCGGTTCGGGCGCGTCATTGGCCAGAGATGGGTGAGTTCGTGACCTGTGATAAAAGGAAAATCAACCATCGCACCATTGCGCATGATGGCGGGCGGTCGCGGCCAGGCCGGCTATCGATCTCCCTTCTCCGTCGGAAATTCTGTGGCGCGGATGACCACTTGGCGAACCACAATGGTAGCCAGCACGGGACAAAGAAAACCGGCCTGTCTGGACCAGGCCCTCAGGACTTGTCAGGGGTTGGCGAGTGTTGCGTAGGTACCTGGACTCGCAAGACCCTCTTGCGTTCCCGTGACAATTGCATTGACAATTGTCGGCTCGGTCTGAGCGCCAGTGGTTCTGTCGAAGATGGCGTACGAGCCCTTGCCTGAGCCCCCGTTGTCCCACCACACAGGACACATACCAGCGGCTGCTGTGTCTCGAGAATAGGCGTGGGCATGGGTAACCCTATCTGCCAAAACTTGAACACCCATGGAGCCCCATTCGCCGA
>PMLB01000015.1 GCA_003158735.1 Myxococcales bacterium
GGGGTTCACCTGTTGATTGTAGTCGGTGAACGTGACCACCACCTTGAGCGAGCCGGGCGGATCACCAACGGTGCTATCGGCGGCGATGGTTGGAGCCGCCACGCCAGCGTCGAGATCTCCTCCGGACAGAACCCCGGGCGCGGCGAGATTGAAAGGACCGCTCGCGAGGCCCGCGGCGTTCGTGGCCTGATAGGTGTTGAAACCCCATCCTTGATCGCCGGTGGCGAAGTCGAAGAGAGTAACTGCACCCACACAGGCGCCGCCCGAGCTTGCCGCGCCCCCGCTGCCCGTGATTCCGCCCGTCGCACTGGATCCGCCCGTTGCGCTGACGCCACCACTGCCTGTGGAACCACCCATTGCACTGGCCCCGCCACTACCTGTGGATCCACCCTTGGCGCTGGCGCCGCCACTACCTGTGGATCCACCCTTGGCGCTTGCTCCGCCGGTGCTCCCGCTGGATCCAGAGTTGCTGCTACAGGCGACCAGGATACCCATGGCAATAAGCCCGATCAGCGCGAGTTGCTTGAATCGTCTTGTCGAAATCCCCACTTGTTTGTCCTTTCTCTTGGGAAGCATTACATCAGGCGTCGTAACCCTAGCGCCGAAAGTGCCCGTGTCCACCACATGAGCTAGTACCACGCCTCGATTCTGTAACGTGGACGTGCCCTGCGGCCTCTCCCCCCCGAGGCGTAGTCCATGGCTGGCATCCCACCCGTCCAGCGCCTGCACGCAGAATTCAGTGTCCAACGTGAGATGGCGAGCGCGACCCAGGGCATGACCGGCGCCAACATCGCGTATGTCCGCCAGCGGGCAGCCATGTTTTGCGTGAAGGAAGCTGCTGGCGGCTCCAACGAGTCTCGGCTCGCTGTAGCGGCGCTTGTCAAACCGCTTTAGGAACCAGACGGGTACACGATCTGGATGCCGTTGACCGGCGCGCGGTACTCATACCCGGTCGTCGTCTTGGGCGTCGCGGTCAAGGTGAAGCTGGCTCCGGTCACGTTGCGGAACACGATATAGTTGCCCGAGCCTCCCTCGGACGTCACCTGGGTGAACGCTGAAAAGGCCGAGTCAGAAGGTGCCGTCTGTGCCACGGTGTGTGTCGTCGAGCCGATCGTGTATCCGGCGGTGCGCGTTCCCGAGCCCGGGTACATGCTCATGTAGCAGTAGACGTAGACGTCGTACCCGCTGCTCATCGGGCTGGGCAAGCCGGTCACGGTGACAGTCGCTGGAGTGGCGGTCGTCCTGGGGTCGAGATAGCCGTTCATCATGCGCACATTGCCCGGGGAGTCGGTCCAGGAAAGGGTCCAAGTGGCTGAAGTCTCATTGGTCGCGGTCGACACAGGCGCTTTCCAGGCTACGGACGCAGAACTCGTGGTGCCATCTGCCAGCAACAACGATGACGGGCCGCCTGTGTTGCTCGCGGCGCTGTTCCAGTGCGCGACCGGCTTGACCCCCGCGACTTCGGTGTCCGTCATCACGACCGTCCCGGTGGGTCCAGTGTTCGCGCCCCCCACGAAGTCGATGCTGATGATCGTGGGCGTAACCCCAGCGTCCACCACGGTTCCACCTGTTCCACCCGTGGCAGAACCGCCGCTTCCGCCGGTCCCGCCCGCCCCGCCGGTCGCGCTCGTTCCACCAGTCGCGCCCGTTCCACCGGTCGCGCTCGTTCCGCCAGTCGCGCTCGTCCCGCCAGTCGCGCTCGTCCCGCCAGTCGCGCTCGTCCCGCCAGTCGCGCTCGTTCCACCAGTCGCGCCCGTTCCGCCGGTCGCGCCCGTTCCGCCGGTCGCTCTCGTCCCGCCAGTCGCGCTCGTTCCGCCGGTTACACTCGTCCCGCCAGTCGCGCTCGTTCCGCCGGTTACACTCGTCCCGCCACTCGTGATCGTTCCACCAGTCGCGCTCGTCCCACCGGTGTCACTCGCTCCGCCAGTTGCGCTCGTTCCGTCAGTTCCGGCAGACCCGCCGGCTCCGAGGTCCGACGGTGAAGGAGCGTCGATCCCTCCATCATCCGACGACGTTGCACCAGCCATGCTTCCGGCCGCGCCACCGACCGCTGCCCCGCCGGCCCCACCAGTCGTCGCAATTCCACCCGCGCCGCCCGTTGCTATCGCGCCCGTTGCCAAGCCACCGCCGGCGGCACTGCCTCCCGAACCACCGTTCGCAGCATCCGGGCCAACGACTGTCGATCCACCGCCTGCGCTGGTTGCCGCATCGGTCGCTTGACCGCCCTTGTTTCCGGCATCCGCACGGCCTGTCCGCGGCTGCGTGAGATCTACGCAGGCCACAAATGGAATGGCTGCTGCGATTGCTGGCAGGAACAGAAGGAAGGTGCGAGTCACGTTGCTCATAATCTTAGCGTGAAATCGGGCCGCGCAGGAAGTAGACCCGTACATCTTTCGAACGCCAGGAGTGAGCAGAGTCACTAGGGAAATGCCCTCGGCCTCAGCTACCGCGACGGCGAGGGCGGGCTGGGCAAGGACTCGAAGCGCGCCGTGGAACTGTTGCCTGCGACGGCGACGACATGCGCGGTTGCGACGCCCTCGGCGCCAGCTACTGGAACGGCGAGGGCGGGCTAGCCTGATCCCTTGCGTCTCTACTCCGGGGGGCCTCTCGTAGATCGCTACTGCCCGAGGATGAACGCGCACCCCCGGTATTTTCTGCGCATGTGGACGTGGCGATCCTTGATCCGACCGCGAGTATCGTGCTGGGTTACTTCAGCGGAAGCTCGACCTCGATCGGCTCTGACGGCAAGGCGGTCACGAGAAGTCGAGCACTGGCGGTGCGTCAGGCCACACGGCTCGCTGCCGGGCGCCGCGGGCCTCCGGCCCGCTGGCTTCCCGGCTGATCGCTCTTGCCTTCCTCGTCGCGTTCTGCCGAGAGCGCCCAGTATCAGGTCTCCACTGTCGCGAGCCCATCGGCTTCCAGATATCAACTCTAAAGACGCCGACGGCTAGTGCCGAGATCTGTTTGATTCCCGCTGAGGAAATGCTGCACCATGTGTACAAGCGCACTTGTCTTGCTTTCGCTTCTCGCTCAGCTCTCGCCGCCAGCCGCCGATCCGCAGGCCAAAGTCCTGGCTCAGGGCTTGCTGAACGCGGGGTCGGAACTGTACGGGAAGGGTGACTACGCGGGCGCTCTGGAGAAGCTAAACGCGGCCTATGCCGCCAACCCATCGCCCAAGCTGATGTTCAACATCGGCCAGGCCAATCGCGATCTCAGCCGTCCCGTAGAAGCACTGGAAGCCTTTGAGAAATTCTTGGCGAGCGACACCAATGCCTCGCCCGAGACCACCGCTGAGACGCGCAACGCCGTGGCCGAGTTGCGGGAAAAGCTGGGACAGATTCGCGTCGATTGCGAGATGCCGGGCACGGAAGTGAGGTACTGGTCTTGAAAGCGCTCTGTCGCCCCTTCACGCGCTTCGAGGTCGTAGGCTTCTGTCTGATCATGGCGCTGGCTGCGACCTGTAGCTTCGACGCCAGCAGACTGCGCGCCTCGGCGCCGCGCGCTCTGGATGGAGCCATCGAACACCCGGTCGGAATCGACGGCGCTGCGGCCAAGAGCGGCGGTTCCACCAGTCTGTCCGACGCCGGCCTCGGCGGCAGCGGTGGCAGCGCTGGACAGGCTGGCAGTGGAGGCATCACCCCTACCGACGCCGTTGCGGGTACCCGAGATCTGGCCAGTGCGAACGAAGTCGCCTCTCCTGCGGAGGCGAGTCCAGCGCCGGATGCTGAGGTCGATGGGCCGGCAGTCCCCGATGCAACACCCGTCACCGATGCGCCCCAAGTCCCGGATGTGCTGCCAGACTCCGATCTCGCCCCCATGGACACCTCCACCGGCGGCGCAGCAGGCGAGACTGGCGCGGGAGGGGCCGGCGGCGCGAACGGCACAAGCGGCGTCGGTGGCACGGGCGGCGCAGGCGG
>PMLB01000123.1 GCA_003158735.1 Myxococcales bacterium
CTTCCAGGGTTCCCATGTCAAAATGTTCCGCTCCATGTGGTCCAACCGTCCGGGCTTCCGAGCCCACACAATCCTAGCGCTCGTGTTGCTGGTCGCTGCGTGCAAGAAAGGTGCGCCCCCGGCTCCACCATCCACGGCTCAGGCCGAGCTGCCGCCGCTCGACGTGAACAAGGATTCGGCGCTGCTCTTCACCCACGTTGAGCCCAACGGGAATTTCGCCACGACCGACAAGGCCGATTCGGTGCCGGAGGTGGCCCGGCGTCTGGTGCGGGTCACTGACCCAGCCAAGGGCGTGGCCGAGCGGCGGGATACGTCCAATGTCTACGTCGTCGACTTGCGCGAATTGCTGGCCAACGGCAAGGCGCGGGCATGGGCCATATCGCGCGAGGCATTCGAGACCGGCGCGCTGGCGCAGCTGCCGCCCGGTGATTCCAGTGCGCTGGCAGGCCCGCATGGCCCGGCTTTGCCCGAGGAGCCCGAAGCAGCGGGCTCGGACGCTGGGGCGGGGCATGCGCTCGCAGGAGGCCCGCCGGTCGTGATCCTATACGGGACGCCGTGGTGCGGGGCCTGCAAGGCGGCGCGCCAGTACCTGATTTCCAAGCACATTCCCTTTGCCTACAAGGACATCGAAAACGATGCGTCCGCTGCGCGCGAGCTGCAACAGAAGGCCTCGCGGCTGGGAATTCCAGCGGATCGGGTGCCCATCCTCGATGTGCGCGGTCGTCTATTGGTGGGATTCGACCGGACGAGACTGGAGGCACTGCTGGGCGATGCAACCTAGTCGCGTGGGGAGCCCGCCGGCCTTCGGGACGGACAGCCCACCCTGCCCACCCCGCGCGCTTCGCGCGCGCCCTCGCCGGCGGCGCACCATCGTGGGAGGGCATGGCGAGGCCGAGCGAAGCGAGCGGGGAGGCGGTGGCGGGTGAGGAGCCGAAGGGCGGAGCGAACCCTTTCAGGGTTCCCATATCAGCTGTCCGGCGCCGACTTCGGCCGCATAACCTGGTAGTGTTCCTGCTGCGTGGATTCCAAAGTTCCATTTTCTCGCCTGGCGCTCATCGGTGTCGGCTACATCGGAGGCTCAGCCGCCCTGGCCGCGCGGCGGGCTGGACTGGTCGGCTCGGTGACGGGCTTCGATGTGGACGCCAAAGCTGGTCCGTTGGCCTTGGCGCGCGCTGTGGTCGACGAGATGGCGGACAGCGCGGAATCCGCGGTGGCCGGAGCGTCGTTGGTCTTGCTGGCGGCGCCGGTGTTGAGCTTGGCGGGTCTGCTTCGTCGCGCGGCCGGGAAGCTGGCGCCCACGGCGACGATCATCGACGTCGGCAGCGTCAAGCAGTCGGTCGTACTCGAAGCCGATGCGGCGTTGCCGGGTGGACGTTTCGTGGGTTGCCACCCCATGGCCGGGGCTGAGCATGTGGGCGTGGGCGCCGCCGACCCAGACATCTTCGCGGGACGGGTGTGTTTCCTGTGCCCGAGTGCGCGCACTAGCGACGAGGCGGCCAGGGCCGCGGCCCTGTTCTGGCAAGGCCTTGGCTGCCAGGTGGTGTCTATCGATCCATCGCTGCACGACCGCCTGATGGCGGCGGTCAGCCACTTGCCCCATGTGGCTGCCTTCGCGTTGGCGGCCAGCCTGACCGATGCCCTCCCGCTCATCGAGTCGAATGTTTTGCCGGGCCGGCCCACCACCAGCTTGCGCGACACGATTCGCGTCGCCGCGTCCAGCCCGCAGGTTTGGCGGGACATTCTCCTCGCGAACCGGGAGCATCTGCTACCACTGGTGAGTGAGTTGGAGCAACGATTGCGCACCATCGGCGCGGCCATGGCAACCGGCGACGCAGCGGCGCTCGAGGCGGCGCTGGCGCTGGGACAGGCGTGCCGCCTGCGGCTGGTGAAGTGAAGGTGTCCCTTATTGGCTTCAGAGTTCTGCCGGGCGTGCTGGGCGCTTGGCTGGTCGTGTCCTGCGCGGCCCCAGTTTCGCCAGGCCCGGCAGCCGTTGCGGAGGCCACGCGCACCGCTGCCGACGACGACGATCTTTGGGCGTTGGTGCCCGCCGAGGCCGAGCTCTTGGTCTGGGCCGACATGACCCAACTGCGCGAGTCGGCTTGGACCAAGTCGGCCCTGTACAAGACGGCTCCCGAGGAGCGCGCCGCGCGGGCGCGATCGCGTGGTTTTGACGAAGTGGACGATGTGGATCGTCTGCTCTACGCGACGGTTCCTCTCTTGCGTGAGGGTGCGAGCATCTTGATCGCGCAGGGCCGCATGGATGGCGGGCGCCTCAGCGAGGCCTTCCGGCGCCAGCATTCCCAGACGACGACGTCCGACTACCGGGGCGCGAGGGTGCTGGCCGAAGGTGAGGAAGCCATAGCCTTTCTCACCAAGCGAACTGTTGTGTCCGGCCCGCTGGTGGTGGTTCGTGCCACCATCGACTGCGGGCTCGGCTTGGCCCGCAGTGCGGCCAGCGAGTCGTGGTTGTCCACGCTTCAGGCCGTGCTTCGCGAGGGCAGGGGCCCATCGCGGCGCCTGCCAGCGTTGGCCGCGGCGGTGCGGCTCAGCCCGACCATGCGCGCACAGCTCGAAGCTGAGATGGGTGAGGGTGGGACGCTGGAACAAGTTGGGGCGCGCCTTGACCTTGGCCGTGACCTGGACGTGGCCATAGCCGGGCTGGTGTCCACGCACCAGCAAGCCATGGACCTAGTTGCCCGTCTGTCGACAGTGCTGCGTGAACAGCGCAACCGGCCGCTGATTTTGATACTGGGCTTGCAGTCTATCGTGGACGGCGTCCGCCTTGGCGCTCGGGAGAACCGGGTGGAAGGAAGGCTGAGCATTCCCGAGGATCAGCGTGCGGAGATCGTCGATCGCATGGCGCTGGTGGCGGAGCAGATCGCGCGCCGTCGTGCCAGCACGGCAGGCTCGGGCGAGAATTCCTCCGAAGGAACCGTCCGATGAAGCAGCAGAATCAGAGTTCGGAACCCCTGCTGCGCATCAGCCGCAGCCCCGCGCTTCGGGGCAGGGTGAGTGTGCCTGGGGACAAGTCCATCTCGCATCGGGCGCTGCTGTTCGGCGCGCTGGCCGACGGCGCGGTCGAGATCAGTGGTCTGGGTCTGGGCGGTGACAACGCCAGCACCATGGCAGCCTTGCGTGCGCTGGCCGTACCCATCCAGCAGGCAGGCACAGAAGTGCGCGTGGAGGGTGTTGGCCTGGCGGGGCTGCACCAGGCGGCTTGCGCTTTGGATTGCGGGAATTCGGGCACCACCATGCGTCTCTTCTGTGGGCTTTTGGCGGGCCGGCCGTTCGCGTCCACCCTGACCGGCGACGCGTCGCTGTCTCGCCGACCAATGGCCCGGGTGGCGACGCCCTTGCGACGCATGGGTGCGGTAATTGAGGGCCGGCAAGAAACTACCCGGCCCAGTCGCGTGGGGAGCCCGCCGGCCCTGCCGGCGGCGTACCATCGCGCGAGGCCGAGCGAAGCGAGCGGGGCGGGGTGGCAGGTGGGGGGCCGAAGGGCATGGGAGCCCTCTGAGGGTTCCCATATCAACGATCTGTTTCCGCCCCTCACGGTACGCGGCGGAGCGTTGCAGGGAATCGAGTACCAGCTTCCGGTGGCGAGCGCGCAGATCAAGAGCGCCCTGATTCTGGCTGGTCTGCAGGCACGCGGCCGGACCGTGATCAGCGAGCCGGGCCTGTCGCGCGATCACAGCGAGCGAATGTTGCGGTTTCTCGGCGCGCCAGTGAGCGTTGAACCGGAGCAGCGGCGCGTGGTGGTGGATCCCACGGGATGGAACGGCCGTCTGCGCGCAGGCACGGTGAGCGTGCCCGGCGATCTGTCTTCGGCGGCGTTTCTGCTGGTCGCTGCGCTAATTGTGCAGAATAGCGACGTGACGGTCGAGAACGTTGGCCTCAACCCCACCCGGACCGGGGTGCTCGATGCCTTGATCGCCATGGGGGCCAATCTGGAAATCACGGTCACCGGCCAGGCCATGGGCGAGCCAGTCGGCAGCGCGCGCGCGCGGTGGAGCGACCGGCGGCTGCGCGGCACCACGGTGGCAGGGGAGCTGGCGCTGCGTTCTATCGACGAGATTCCGGCGCTGGCCGTGGCCGCAGCGCTGGCCGATGGCACCACCGATTTCGGTGACCTTCGGGAACTGCGCGTGAAGGAATCGGATCGCATCGCCTGCATCGCGCGCGAGTTGCAGCGAGCCGGCGTGACGGTGCGCGAGGCCCCAGACGGCTTTTCGGTGACGGGCACAGGGGGACAGCTCTGTCATGGTGGCCGCGTGCAGCCGGATGGCGATCACCGCATTGCCATGGCGGGTGCCATCTTGGGGCTGGTGGGTGCCGACGCAACCGAGGTGCCAAGCCAGGACATCGCGACTTCGTTCCCGGGTTTCGCCCAGCTCCTGCAGGTGCTTGGAGCGTCCGTGGGTTAGAATCTTCCCCCCAGCGCGACCTTGAGGGCCGGCTTCGCCACATCGGGCACCGGCGCGATCAGCACGTAGCAACTGAGCACGGCCACGCTGGCACCGATCCCGATCAGGGCACCGGCCACGGCTGGCCACTTCTTGCTGTCGTGGCCGACATTGGCCAACAAGGCGCCTCCTGCGACGACGGTGGCGAAACCCAGGGCGATGCCTCCCGCGGCCAGAGGACGGCGCCAGGACGATGGCGGCGGGGGTGGTGGCGGGGGCGGGCGTTGCTGAGTCAGCCAAAGCTCGACCGGATTCTTGATGGCGTCGCCAAGTTGGATGATCTTCTGGCGGGCCTCGTCGACCGTGCACACGGGGCAGAATCGGGCCTGGGTGTCGATGGCCACGCCCGCGGGAGTGGTACCTTCGGCGCTGAAAAGTCGCGCGGTCATGTCGTAGCTGTTTCCGGTGACCGCGACGGTGACGCGCACCACGTGGCTGACGTCCAGCATCTGGCCCAGGCGCTTTACGCACATCGAACCTTCGCATTGCTGCAGTTCAGGGAAGATGTCGATGTAGCGCGCGACATCGACGGAATCGAGCACGTAGATGGGCGCCGTGCGGGTGAGGCCCACCACGAACCCATCTTGCAGGCGCATGGCCAGGGCACGCGAAGCGTCCTCTCCGGTCACCTGGAATTCTGTGACGGCGACACGCGCGGTGGTCGGATACTGACCGTCCGGGTGGACGGAAACCGGGGGCAGAAGCATGCCGGCGGCCACACCGTTGGCAGGCGGCGGGGCGACGGGGATGACCGGCGGCGCGGCAGTCTTCTTGGCGGGCGGTGGGGCAGGCTGTGCGGGTGCGGTCGGGGCCGGATCCGGCGGCTTGGCAGCGGGAACGGCAGATTCCGCCGCGCGGTCACCGTTCGACGCGACCCCGCCGGCCGAGCTCACGCGCGTGGCGGCCGGCTTCTTGCCGTTCGACGCGGGCAGGCCCTCGGAGGCAATCTTGGTCTGTCCCAGGGCAGTCTGAGCGCTCAGCAAGACGATCAACAAGGGAAGCAGGGTGGGCCTAGTCACGGGAAGGGCTCAGTTTGTCACATTGGGCACGCGTCGTCAGCGGCTACGGTCGGCACGGTTATGTCAGTCACTCTTTTTCTTCCAGCTTCTTCTTCATGCGCTTGAGAAGCGCATCAAAGGATTCCTTGTTGATGATCTTGCCGAACTCGGCCCGGTAGTTCTCCACCATGCTCTGCTCGTCGGTGATCACGTCGTAGACCAGCCACTTGCCTTCTTTGTCGAGGAGCTTGTATTCAATCGCCACGTCCACCTTCTTCCCCCGCGTTATGCTGTGCAGGGTGGCGGTCACGTCGGCCTCCTTGCCGTCGATGGTTTCCTTGTCAAAAGCTAGGTCGTAGTTCGGCGATCCGTGGACCTGCTTGATGTAGCTGCGTTCGATCAAATCCCGCAGCGTGGTCACGAATTCCGTCCGCTGCTTGGCCGAAAGGCCATCCCAATGTCGCGCGAGCGACCGTCGCCCCAGCTCCTCGAAGTCGAGAAAACCGGCCACGATCTTGCGCATCTCGCTCCGCTTGGCATCGGCCTCGGGCGACCAGGACGGCGCGTGGCGTGCAAACAACTTCTTTAGTGCGCCGTCGGACCTTTTCAGCTCAGCCATGGGGCTCGACGGGGCCTTGCTGTTGCCGGCCGTCGCTTGGCTGGGCGCGGGACCTCCGTGCTTGGGTTCGGTGGCACCCGGCGTGGCTGTCGGCACGAGCAGGGCAAGCACGACCATGGCGTTGCGCGCGTTGGAGAGGACCGGCAAGACAAGGTATTTCATGGAATGACAGCACGACTCTATACCGCAGGTGCCCGCCTAAAGGAAACGGGGCCGCTCCCGTGCGATGGGATGGGGTACGTGATAGCTTCAAATAGCGATGTCCCCGACGTTCGATGCCAAGGCTTGGCTGGGCCAAATCACCGCGGACATGCGCGAGGCCTATGCCCGCAACCGGCGGGTGATGTCTTTTGGGGAGTACCTGACCCTGTTCGAGATCGACATGCCCCGCCAGGTGCGTTCGGCCGCGCAGTACCTGCGCGACGTATTTGATCGCTACGGGACCACCACGGTGCGCGGGCCCCGCGGCGCGCTCACCCACTGGCAGCTCTTCGACTGTCCCTGGGACCAGGGCCGCGACAGCCTGAAAGGCCAGGAAGAGGTACAGGCTGCCGTCTACCGCCTGCTGTCAAACTTTGCGCGCCAAGGGCGCAGCAACCGACTCATCCTGCTGCATGGCCCGAATGGCAGCGCCAAGTCGACCTTCGTGTCGTGCCTGCAACGGGCCATGGAGCACTACTCGTCGCTGGATGAGGGCGCGCTTTATCGGTTCAACTGGATTTTTCCCTCGCAGCGCTCGGGCAAGGGTGGCATCGGCTTCGGCGGAGGCCTGCCCCCTGAAAGTCGAGCTGCTGGCGAAAGCTACGCGTACCTGGAAGACGATTTGGTCGAGGCGAAGATTGTCGACGAGCTGCGAGACCATCCCATCCTGCTCTTGCCGCGGGCGGAGCGGCGCGCTTGGATCGAGGGCAAGCTCAAGGACCAGATCACGGCCGGTCTGCGGCCCGCGCTGGCGTTGCTCGACGGTGATCTCTCGCACCGCAATCGTCAGATCTTCGATGCACTGCTGGTTTCGTACCAGGGTGATCTCGCCAAAGTGTTGCGCCATGTGCAGGTGGAGCGATTCTTCATTTCGCGGCGCTATCGCCAGTCGCTGGCCACGGTTGAGCCGCAGCTCGCGGTTGACGCCCGGGTGCGCCCGCTGACCATGGACCGATCGCTCGCCACCCTGCCACCGGCGCTGCAGTCGCTCACGCTTTTTGAGTTCTGCGGCGAGTTGGTCGACGGTAACCGGGGGCTGCTGGATTTCGACGACCTGCTCAAGCGGCCTCTCGACGCATTCAAGTACCTCCTCGGCGTGGTGGAGGACGGAATGACATCGCTGGAAGTGGCCAGCATCGCCGTGGACACGGTGTTCTTGGCCACGGCCAACGAGAGCTACCTGGCGGCGTTCAAGGAAAGCCCCGAGTTCCAGTCTTTCAAGGGGCGCATGGAACTGGTGCGCGCGCCCTACCTGCTCGACCATCGGCTGGAGCAGCAGATTTACGACGCGCGCATGGGTGAGGCGATGGGCGCGCATTCGGACCGGCACGTGGCCCCGCACGTGACCTGGGTGGCGGCGCTGTGGGCGGTGCTCACGCGCATGAGAAAGCCCAGCCCGGAGAAATACCCCGAGGGGCTGGCTGACTTGGTCGCTCGCCTCGGCCCCGGCGACAAGGCGCGGCTGTACGCGGACGAGGCGCTTGAGTCGTTTTCGCCCGAAGAGCAGCAGCAGCTTCTGGCCGGCGTGGAGCTCATCGCCCGTGAGTCGGACAGCTACCCTCACTATGAAGGCCGTTCCGGCGCTTCGCCGCGCGAGATGACGCTGCTGCTGATGAACGCAGCCCAGAGCGCGAAGTGGAAGTGCGTTTCGCCTTTCGCCGTGCTGGAGGAACTGGAGGAGCTGGTGCGCGCGGTGAGCGTGTACGAGTTCTTGCGGCAGGAACCCATGCCCGGGGGATTTCACGACAACGGCCAGTTCATCACCCAAGTGCATGACCGCCTGATCGAGCGCATCGACGATGAGGTGCGTACCTCGATGGGCCTGGTCGACGAACGGCGCTATCTCAAGCAGTTCGAGCGTTACCTCACCCAGGTGTCCTGTTGGGTCAAGCACGAGAAGCACCACAACCCCGTGACCGGTCAGGACGAGGACGCAGACGAGGATCTCATGGCTGAGGTCGAGCGCGCGCTGCACGTGGAGGCCGGCGATGGGGGAGCCGCTGCCTTCCGGCGCGAGATCATCGCCAAGATTGGCGCTTGGTCTCTGGACCATCGGGACCAGCGGCCTGACTATGAGCAGATTTTTCCGCGCCCCCTGGCCGAGCTGCGCGAGGCATTCTTTGCCGAGCGTCGAAAGGTGGTACGCAAGATCAACGAGGACATTCTGATCTATCTGGTCGACGGGCCGAGCCGAATGGCGCCGGATGCGGCCGCGGCGTCACGGCGGACACTGGACACGCTGCAAACGCGGTTTGGCTACTGCGAGCATTGCGCGAAGGATGCGGTGCTGGCGCTGGTTCGCAGCCGCTACAGCTAGCTGCTAGTCCACCGTCGCGTCGTCGGCGCCACTGGCTCCGGCGTCCGGGCCACCCCCCGTGCCGCTGCCACAAGGCCCGACTATCCAGTTGCCGCCGTCGCCGTCAGCGGTGCCCGTTCCCCATTGGTTGCCAGCGTCGACATTCGCGTTCCCATAGAACAGGCCGGTGCCGGCCGAGCAAGACACGGTATCGGCA
Organism: Myxococcales bacterium; assembly: GCA_003158735.1. GTDB lineage: Bacteria > Myxococcota_A > Polyangia > Fen-1088 > Fen-1088 > Fen-1137. The sequence goes on from PMLB01000123.1 coordinate 8,795, forward strand.
GCGTCCATGAAGCCGAGCCAGGTGAAGGTGGGACTGACGCAAATAGCGGATCCCTCGGGCACGGCCGCGATGGCGAACGGGATCGGGGAGGCGTCGGTGCTGGCGGTCGACACGTAGCTGCCACAGAATGTCTTGATCGAGCTGCCGCTAGGTGGTTCCGGCAGCAAGGCGAATTCCCCGCGGTCTTCCGAGCTTTGGTATTGGTACGAGCCGTAGGCATAGGCCGGTCGTGAGTCGCCAGTGAGCTGGTAGCCGGTGGTCGACGAAAGCGAGATTCTGGCGTTGGACTGGTCCAGCGCGCCCGCAAGGGATTCCGAGCTGCCGTTCAGAAAGAGAAGCCCGCCGCTGGCAGGAAGCGGGCCACTGGCTGCTTCCCTCACTGTGACATCGAGAGTTCCCATCTCGCCGGCGCCCACCATTACTCCGCGGTAGCTTCCAGGCCCACCGGATGTTGGCTTGCTGGCACAGCCCAGGAGCAACGACATGAAAGCCGCGCCAGAGAAGGCGAAATTGCGAAACGTAGAAATGTGCATGAAGAAAACTCCTCGGAGAGGGCTGAGCCTAGCAGCCCGCGGGGGCGTGCTCCATCAAGCATGAGTGGAATTCTCGGTACGCGATGCCACCTCCTGCACGCGGTCGAGCACGGCGTGGGCGTTCATCACGCGGGCATAGATGTAAAGTGCAGCCGGCAATCCCTCGTCGAGGGCCGCCTCACTGACACGCAGGTGCTTGCTGACGGCAAAGACCACAGCCTGGGGTAGCCCCTTGCGTGCCAGCTCGATGCGCTTCCAGACAGCGTCGCGGCTCCAGAAGCCGAGAACTTCTAGATAGACCGTCTGCCCGGTTTGCTCGTGCACAAACTCCAGGTCGGGCACGCACTGGCCCACGCCCGGAAGATCGAGAATCGCGTCGCACAGGGCTGGCCGCCAGGGACCGGGCAAGGCCGAAAGATCGTGGAGCAGCGCGACCACTTCCTCGGAAAACGTGCTGGTCGGATGTCTGCCATCATTGCCGTCGAGGAATTCTCCGGCCAGCGGGCCGCGCAGAGCATAGCGTAAGGGCCGCCGCTCGCGACCCCAGCGCAAGTCGGCCTCGATGGTGAAGCGGTCGCAGGTCATCAGCGCCGGCAAGGCGAGCGCGAGCTGGAGCCCATACTTGGTCACCGACTCGAAGAGGCTGTAGGGGCCATCGATGTGAAGATGATAGCCGGCGTGCTTGGGCAGGGCTTCGATGCGATGGAGCAGCCGCAGAAACTTGAGCTTGCGGAAGAGATGGCGATAGTTTGCAGGAGCCGCGCTCCACACCGTGGCGCGCACGCTCAGCGCGCGCAGCAGGACCGCCTGGTGTTGCGCGAGATGGTGCTCGGCCAGCAAGGCTTCGGGCGCAAGCAGGCGCGCCTCGCGAAGAATATGGGCGTCGGCTAGGTCGGCAAACAGCGCGCGCTCGATGCCGTCGCTGGCCACCCTGCGTTCGGTCGCCAGCGCCGCGACAACGGCGGCGCGATCAAAGGCGGCGTGCTCGGCCTCGCGGCGCACGCTGGCGGCCCGGGTGAAGAGCGTGCGGCGCAGTTCCATCGGATCCATGGCCGCATCTGCTTCGAATTCACAGCGGTCGAGCACCAACTTCAGCAGGCCACGAGCCAGGCGTTGCTCGCGTGGCTCCACATCCACGGCGCCGCAGGCATCCAGCAGAGTGCCGCGAGACTGACCGACATGCGCGCGCGCCAGGTCAAGATAGGCGGTGGCCAGTTCCAGCGCGCGAGGTCGCTCACCCTCGGAAACCGGCACCACGAACAGACGGTCGCCGCGCCGGCGCACGTGCACCAGGTCAGCGGTAAGCAATGTGTTCGCGCCTCCGCTGGCTGGTGAAGGTTTCGCTGGTGCCACCTGCGACCAGCTCGTACAGCATGGCCTGCTTGCCGTCGCGTTTGCGCAGGATGCGGCCCAGACGTTGCACGTGCTCGCGCACCGAGCCGCTGCCCGACATGACGATTGCCACGTTGGCCTCGGGCACATCCACGCCTTCGTTGAGTACCTTGGAGGTGGCGATGGCGGTGTAGCGGCCTTTGGCTAGTCCGTCGAGGATTTCACTGCGTTCGCTCACCCGGGTCTGGTGCGTGATGGCCGGCAGGAGAAAACGCCTGGCCACCAAATGCACAGTGGCGTTGTCCTGGGTGAAGATGATGGCGCGGTCGCGGCGATGCTGATGCAGCAGCCGTTCCACGTAGTCCAGCTTGGCCGGGGCGGTAAACGCGATGGCGCGTTGGCGTCGGTAGGCCTCGAAGGCGCGCCGGCCTTCGACGTTGCGCGAGGACCGAATGATGAACTCGGTCCAGCCGTGCGGGCTGGCCATGGAGATGCCATTGGCGTCGAGAAACTGGCGATACAGGGCGCGCTCGGCCGCATATTCCGCGCGCTCGGCGGGCGAAAGATCGACGACGACGCGCACAGTTTCGTAGCTCGACAGATAGTCGCCGGACAGGGCCACGATGTCTTTGCGGTAGACGATGGGACCGACAAGTTCGTCCAGCGCGCCGCAGTCGCTGCTGCCCTCGGGCACCGAGCCGCGCGTGGCCCAGGAGTCGCGCTCGGGCGTTGCGGTCAGCCCCAGCCGAAAGGGCGCCAGGGCGAGACGCGCGGAGAGCGAGTAGCTGGCGCTGGGCAGGTGGTGGCATTCGTCGAACACCAACAGGCCGAAACGCGCGCCCAGGTTCTCCATGTGCAGGTAGGCCGAGTCGTAGGTGGTGACGGTCAGCGGCCGCAAATCGTATTCGCCACCGCCGATGATGCCCACCGGCGCGCCAAAGGTGGCCACCAGCCCGTCGTGCCACTGGCGCACCAGATCGAGAGTGGGAGTGACCACCAGGGTGCTGCGCCGACGAAGGTCGATGGCCATGTGGGCCACCAGGGTCTTGCCGGCGCCGGTGGGCAGGACCACGACGCCGCGGCCGCCGGCGGCATCCCAAGCGGCGAGCGCCTCGCTCTGATAGGGGCGCGGCTCGCGCCGGACCACCGCGCCCGCCGTTAAAATCTCGTACTGTCGAGCTTGGTCGAGATACGTGAGCCTCAGCCGGCGTAGGGTTTGGACCAGGTCAGCGTAGGCCGCCGCCGGCGCGCGAAAGCAGACCGTGCGATCGTCCCAGACGCAAGTGGATGGCAGACCGATAAAGCCCGCCGGCACGCCGGCGATTTCAAGGGTGCCGGAACGAAAACGAATCTCGACCGCAGGAGGCTCGGGCGGCGACGTTGCGTTCACGACTGGCAATCAGAGAAGCTCGTCGAGCCGCTCGCACACGTATTCGACGTAACCGCGGCATTGCGCATGCACGCGCTGGCGATATGGGCACTGCGCAGCCGGGTCGTTGAAATCTAGGCCGGTGAGGGTGAAGCAGTTGTCGCTGCCAAAACGCGCACGAAATCCCTTCACCAGCGACTGGACTTTGCTGACCAGGACGTCGCGATCGTCGCCCAGTTTGTCGCGGCCAAAAGCGGCGCTGAGCACCAGCACGCCGCCAGTCAGCGCCCCGCACACGGACTTGGTGCGGCTGAGCCCACCGCCAAACCCGGTGGCGATGCGTGGGATCAGGTCACTCTGGCGGCCCATGCGTTTCATCCCGGCCATGGCCACAGCCTCGGTGCAGGTCAGGCCACTGTCGAAGATTTCGACTGCCAGCTTCGTGCTCGACATGCGCTGATGGTAGCACCGCCACGGAAATGGTCAGGCAATTCTCCTGGGCGCGGCAAACGGCTTCATGTGACATTCTCCTTCGCATGCGCGCAAAGATCGTCGTCGCCGTCGCGTTGCTGCTGGGCCTGGTGGTCTGGGACTTCGCCGCGGCCACCACCTTCGTGGGTGACGACTACCTGTTCCTCGCGTTCGCGCGGCTGGAACCCAATCCGCTGCTGGCCTTCACGCGCGACATGCACGGCGGCGAATACTACCGGCCCCTGCCCATGCTGCTGTGGTGGCTGCTCAATCGGGTAGGGCAGGGGGTGCAGTGGCCGTTCGCCCTGGCGGGGTTTCTGTTGCACGCGGGGAGCGCCGCTCTGGTCGTGGCGCTGGGCCGCGGGGTTGGGTTCACGCTGCGGGTTTCCTTGGTTGCGGGCGCGCTGTTCCTGATCGCGCCGGCCCAGCGCGAAGCTGCGCTGTGGTTCGCCGCCAGCACCGATCTTCTGGCCACGGTCGCAACCCTGGCGGCCCTGGTCTGCCTGTTGCGTGCGTCGCGAGGCTGGCAAGTGGCGTCGGTCGTGCTGGCTGCGCTGGCGTATTTCTCCAAGGAAACGGCGCTGGTCTTGCCGTTGCTCGGGGTGGCGGCGAAATGGGCTGTGGATTCACGTCGGCAGCAGGCCGCGACTGAGAACACAGGGAGGAGAGGAGGGTTCACAGAGCTTCTTCGGGCGTGCGTCGCGCCGGTGGTTCCGCATATGGTTGTGGCGGGTGGGTACTTGATGGTTCGGTTCGTGGTACTGGGGGGGCTGGGCGGCGTCAACGATCCGGTTGCGCCTTGGTGGGGACGAGGCCTGCAGATGGCTGCGGGCCTGGTCCATGCGGTGACGGCCTATGCGCTTCTTCCCGAGGTTCTGGCGTGGCTTGTGGGCGGCGGGCTGTTGCTGGTCGGCGGAGTGTTTGCGGTGCGCGCCCGCGCCTGGTTCCCCATCTTGTGGACGTTGCTGGCTTTGTTGCCGCTGCCGGCGGCTGGTTGGGTGGTGGGCGCGCGCTACTACTATCTGCCTGCGGTGGGGCTGATGCTGATGCTGGCCTGGGCCGCCGAAACGCGCGGGTCGGTGGTCGTGATGGTTGTCATCGCCTTGCTGGCAGCCTTGGGTTTGGGCTCGACCGCTGCGCGCATGGGCGAAGTCCGCCGCTACCGGGCGGTCTTGGCTGCGGCCCGAGATGTCGTGGCCAAGGGTGCGCAGGCGGGGCACACGATCTTCCTGGTGCGAAACGCGGTGAAAGACCTGGACCTGGCGCTCAAGTTCACCACGCCGGCGGGCCGCTTGCCACAGCCGCTGCTGGTGATCCCCGACGTGCCCGCCTCGTTCGTCTGGATGCCCGACGCGCTTGCCGACCGCGCACGCTTTCTGCTGGCGAGGCCGCCCTTGCCGCCTGCCGGGGCCTATCGCTTTGGTGGCCAGTCCATCGTGGGTCTGGCCCGGCGCGAGGAAGCCCCGGACCTCGACGAGGTGCTCGCACGGCTGCCCGAAATTCGCTTCATCGAGCTGGTCACGGACGGCCGCGGCCAGGTAACCGGACGGGACCGAACCGAACCGCGCCCATGAGCCCACGTGTGGCCACATTTCCAGCCACATTTCCAGGGCTGGCCGTGCGCGACGGGCTGGCGTAGCATCCCGCTCCAGGAGACAACAGCAACGTCATGGCAAAGGCGAGTCAGAATCACCTGGAGCTAATCAAATGCGCGGTCTCGCTGGCCCAGAAGCGAACCTTCGACCATTTGCTGTACGTGGGCGACATCCCGCTGCCCGAGGAAGTCTTCCGCGGTAAGCCGCGGGCGCGCAAGAAGTTGGTGCAGGCCGTGGTGAGCGAGGCCCAGCGCGCGGTGGTCGAGGCCACCGGCGTTCCCGTGATCCCGCTGCCTCAGTACGACCTGGGGCGGCCCGAGAAGCTGAAGCTGGCCCTGGTCAGCGGCATCGCCCGTGGGCTGTACTCCGAGGGTGACGTGGTGGTGGCCCTGCTCTCGGCTCGTCCCGTGGGCAAGCCGGATTCCATCCTGGTGGTCAATGTGGGGCCCGACGAGGAAGACGTGGGCTTCGGTTTCTTGCGCTCGGAAGGCGTGCAGCCCGAGATTCTGGAGGCGCTCATCGACCTGGCGGTCACCATCGGTGTGGAGGGCTGGGAAGGCCGGCCAGTGGGGGCGTTGTTCGTGATTGGCGACTCCAACAAGGTCATGGAGCAGTCGCGACCGCTCAGCCTCAATCCCTTCCAGGGATACTCGGAGGACGAGCGCAACATGTTGAGCCCCGAAGTGCGCCGCGCCCTGCGCGCTTTTGCCGTGCTCGACGGCGCCTTCGTCCTGCGCGAAGACGGCGTAGTTCTGGCCGCAGGCCGCTACCTCAACTTCGACGAAAAGGATGTGCGCGTGCCCCTGGGCTTGGGTTCGCGCCACATGGCCGCCGCCGGCATGACCCACGAGACCGAAGCCATCGCTGTGGTGGTGTCACAGACATCAGGCGCCGTGCGGGTCTTCCGCCACGGCCGCGCGGTGCTCGAGGTGTCGTCGAGAATCCGGAGGTCGTAGGTGCGCTTGAAGACCAACGGCACAATCGACCTGCCGATTCGGGCCAAGAGCGGCAAGAGGGTCGCGGACCTTCTCGCCGTGCTGCGTTCCATGGGCAGCGAGAAAGACCGGGCGGGCATGGCTCGCTATGGAATCAACGTCGAGAACGCTTTCGGCGTCTCGGTCTACAAGTTGCGCTGGATCGCGAAACGCCTCGGCACGGACCATGCGCTGGCGCTTGCCCTGTGGGCGACAGGAAACCACGAAGCACGCCTGCTGGCCTGCTTTGTCGACGATCCGGCCGCGGCCAGCGAAAGTCAGCTCGAATCATGGGCACGCGACTTCGATTCGTGGGACATCTGCGACCAGGCGACCACCAGCCTGTTCGACCTGACGAAACACGCTTGGCCCAAGGCCGTCGCGTGGGCCGCACGCGACGAGGAATGGGTCAAGCGCGCTGGCTTCACGTTGATGGCGGGGCTGGCGGTGCACGACAAGTCGGCCGGCGACCAGCGTTACCGCAAACTGCTGCCTTTGATTGCGCGTGGGGCGTTCGACGATCGCAATTTCGTCAAGAAGGCGGTCAACTGGGCCTTGCGCAACATCGGCAAGCGCAACCGGGCGCTCAACGCCGCTGCCATCGTTTGCGCGGAGAAGATCCGCGTGGCCGCCAACAAGCGCGCCGGCAGTGAACGTGGCGGCGACCCGGGAGCACGCGGCGCCCGCTGGGTAGCCGCTGACGCGCTCCGCGAACTCACGTCCGCAAAGGCACAAGCGCGGCTCAAGGACTGAACTAGAAGTCCACCAACTCGCGGACCTTCGCCGCCAGCTCGGCCTCGGTCACGTCGTGCTGCTGCCGCGTGCTGAGATCGCGCAGAACCAGTTTCCCGCTCTGAAGCTCGTTGTCACCGACGATGAGCGCCAGGCGTGCCTTGAGTGCGTCGGCGCGCTTGAGCTGCGACTTTAAGCTCGCCGTACGATGTTCCAGCTCGGTGCGAACGCCTTGCAGGCGCAGTCGGTGTGCCACCGGCAGGGCCCAGGCTTGGGCTTTGTCTCCCAGCACGGCGATGAAAAGCGCCAATACGGGCTCGAATTCCTCGGCCGGCTCGACCAGCGCCAGCAGGACACGTTCGATGCCGACGCCGAAACCGATGGCCGGTACCTCGGGCCCGCCCAGCGAGGACACCAGACGATCGTAGCGCCCGCCGCCGCCCAGGGTGTTCTGCGCGCCCAGATCGCCAATCTTGGCCTTCACCTCGAAGATGGTGCCGGTGTAGTAGTCGAGCCCGCGCACCAGCTTGGTGTCCACCACGCTTTGCACTCCGAGCGCGGAAAGATGGCTGCGCACGGTTTCGAAGTGCTGCTTGGATGCGTCGCCCAGAACGTCGAGCAATATCGGCGCGTGGCTGGCAAGCGCCTGGATGTCGGGGTCCTTGGAATCCAGGATGCGCAGCGGATTGGTCTGCAGGCGCTGGCGCGAGCCCTCGTCCAGTTTGTCGAGATGGTTGGAAAAGTAGCCGCGCAGGGCCTCGCGATAGCTGGCCCGTTCCTCGGGCGCGCCCAGGGTATTCACCGCAACCTCGAGGTCGGAGGACTTGATGCCTACATCGGCCAGCAGCGCCACCAACATGGCGATCATCTCGGCGTCGACGGAAGGCGCGGCCAACCCGAACACCTCGGCGCCGACTTGATGGAACTGGCGTAAACGGCCGCGCTGGGCGCGTTCGTGCCGGAACATGGGGCCCAGGTAGTACCAGCGGGTCACGGGCTCGCGGGTCCACTGCGAACGCGCGATGTACGCTCGCACCGCGCAGGCCGTGCCCTCGGGTCGCATGGACACCGACTGCCCGTCGCGGTCAGAGAAAGTGTACATCTGCTTCTCGACCACCTCGGTGTCTTCGCCCACCGAGCGCACGAAGAGCGGCGTGTACTCGAGAATCGGTGTGCGCAATTCGTGATAGGCGAACGACTCGAGCATCGAGCGCGCTTTTTCTTCGACGAATTGCCACTTCGACACCTCAGGCGGGAGGATGTCGTTCATTCCCTTGACGGTTGGCGGCAGGTCAGACACGACTGGTTTTATAGCAGATACCAGGCTCGGCGCGGCGGCTGCCGCCACACCCAGGCTGCTCACGCTCTCGCTTGCGCCCAGGCCGGCCGCGACCAGCCCGCTGCTCACGCCAGCCTTTGTGCAGGGGTGCTACCATGCCTGGCCGTGCTCGAATCTCGTCGCCGTCCCGGCTGGATCCTCTTCCCCCTCTTCGTGCTGTCGGGGGCCAGCGGTCTGTGCTTCGAGATCCTCTGGGCGCGACAGCTGCAGGTGGTGCTCGGCGCCACTAGCAAGGCGATCGCCGGCGTGGTCAGCCTGTTTATGTTGGGCTTGGCGCTGGGCGGAACCTTGGGCGCCCGGTGGGCCATCCGCGTGCGTCGGCCGGCCCTGGCCTATGGTGCTGCGGAACTCGGCATCGGCTTGTGCGCGGCGGTGGTCACAGTTGTGCTGCCACACCTGGAAAGTGTGGACAGCGTGGGCCTGCGCTACCTCGTGGCAGCCCTGTGTCTGGTACTTCCCAGCACGCTTATGGGCTTGACGTTTCCCTTGGTGATGCAGGCTTGCGATCCCGGGGGCCGTGGCGGAGGTGGCGGACTGTACGCCGCCAACACGGCGGGCGCCACCCTGGGCTGCATGCTGGCGGGCTTCTTGGGCATCGGTGGCCTGGGCGTCCGCGCCACCGCCGGGATCGCGGTTGCGGGCAATCTGCTGTGCGGCCTCACCGCGCTGTTGCTTTTTCGCAGGGTGGTCGCAGCGGCCTACCACGCTCCCATCGACGGCACCGCGCCCGAGCCGTCAGCCGAGACCGACCCGCGCGTGCGGCCGCTGGTGTTCGCGGCTGCGGGCATGGCCGGCGCCAGCGCGCTGGGCGCTGAGATCCTCTGGACGCGCGTCCTCATACCCTGCGTGAACTCATCCAGCTACGCCTTCTCGGCCATCCTGGCCACCTACCTGGCCGGTCTGGCTTTGGGTGCGACCTGGGTGGCCCGTCGCTGCGTCCGGCTGTCGTCGTCCCAGATGGCGCGCTTGTTCGGCCTTTTGCAACTTGGGCTGGGGGTGCTGGTGTGGGCCACGCCCCGCTTGCTACGCGTGGCCGAGACCCTCGTGCCGGGCTACGTGGGCATCCGTCAGATCACGTCGCTGGCGGGCGGGTTGGCCATGATGGCGGGTGTGTTCGCCAAAGCCGCTATCGTGGTGCTGGTCCCCACTTTTCTGATGGGGGCGAGTCTGCCCCTGTGCATCGCCCAGATGGCGCGCACTGGCCTGGCGGGTGGAGCAGCAGCGGGACGGGTCGTGGCGCTGAACACGGTGGGTGGCGTGGCTGGCTCCGTGCTGGCCGGGTTTGCGCTGCTGCCTGGCCTGGGCAGCGGCAAGGCATTGCTCGTCGTTGGTCTTGGCAATTTCGTGGCAGCGCTGCTGCTGCTGGGGCCGAAGACCCCGTGTGGCAGTCGGCGTCTGGCCACGCTCGCGCTCACCGCGGTGGTCGTGCTCTTGCTCCTCGTCATCGGGCATCCTGACGCTCCGCCGTTCCTGGGGCGCCTGGCTCAGGGAGCGCAGCCGTTGCTGGTCGACGAGGGTCCGCAGGATACGACCGCAGTCATCGAACAAGGTCCGCCCGGACGGCGCAATCGCACCATTTTGTCCAACGGCGTGTCGTATGCCGGCGACGCGCCGGCCGCTCAGCGCTACATGGGCCTTCTGGGGCATCTTCCCGTGTTGCTTTCGGACGACGCCGCTCAAAGTCTGGTGATCTGCGTGGGCACGGGTACCACGGCGGCCAACCTGGCCACCCACGACGAGGTTCGCCAGATCGACTTGGTCGACATCAGCCCGGCTGTGCACAAGACGCTGCCGCTCTTCGCGCATGTCAACCAATCGGTGTGGAACGATCCGCGCGTCCGAATGCATGAGGCCGACGGCCGCCAGTTCGTGACCCGGGCGCCGCAAAACTACGGTGTGATCACCCTGGAACCGCCGCCTCCGCGCACCGCTGGCGCTGCCAGCCTGTACACCATCGGCTTCTATGAACGGGCACGCGCCTCGCTGCGTCCGGGTGGCGTGATCGCGCAGTGGCTGCCCCTGCACGGCCTGACCGAGGCCGAGATCCTCATGCTGGCCCGCACCTTCCTGACCGTGTTTCCCGAAGCGGCGTTGTTTCTGCTCAATCCCGACGAGGCGGCCCTGCTCGGTTCGCCCAGCCCGCTGGTGTTCGACGTCGATCGCGTGCGCCGCCGTCTGGAAAGCCCGGCAGTTCGGGCCGCGCTTGCTCGCATTGGGTTTGCCACCGACGACACGAGCCATCTCGCGGCCGATCTGCTGGCGCTGGCGCCGGTCAGTGGGCCGGCCTTGCGCGAGCTGGTTGGCGACGGTCCGGTGGTCACCGATGACCGTCCTCTCATTGAGCAGTTCGGTTTCATCCTGGCAGCGGACGCCTCCTGGCGGCTTGACCCCGATGGGCGGCGCGGACTGCTGCGCCGGCTGGCCGACCGGCCAGCACCGGCCCTGCCTAGCCGGGGCGCGGCCCTGCCTGATCTGACAGCCGCGCGTGAGACCCTGCGCTCGCGCATCCTCGCCTGGTTGGCCCAGGTCGAGCGAACCCCGGCCGCAGGGGGGCGCCGTTTGTACTGATTCTTGGAAGATTCGTGGCTGGTTCAATCGGCGGTTCCGCAACCGAAAGCCGGATCTGGGACCGGCCGTCGGATACGGTTCCGACTACCGGCTCCGGCTGCCGGCGGAAACACAGATCCCCAGCCTACTCCGTGCGCACGACTGCGGCGCCTAGACCTTCCACCAGGCGCGCGGTGGCGCGTTCCACCAGAGCGGCGTCGCGGCCGTCGACGGTGATCTTCACCTTGTATTCGGCGACGCCGAGTCGAGGATAGGAGCCGACCGCAACTCCGGGAAACTCGGCCACCACCGCGTCGAGGGTTGCCGCGATGACAGCCTCGCTCTCGCGCGAGTAGACCGCGCGACTGAGGATGGGACCGGTGCGGAACAGCTCGCGCACCATCGCGAACTTGTACCGAAATATCTCGGGCACCCCGGGCAGGATGTAGACGTTTCTCACCGCCACCACTGGCCAGTGTGAGCGGTCCCCGTCCGGGCCGTAGAGCAGTCGCGCACCGTCAGGGATGTCAGCCATGCGCAGATCGCGTTCGTGCAGGCTGGGCCCCATGGCCGAACGAATTTTGGCCTCCAGTTCTAGATTGCGTGCCGGGCGCAGCCCAAAGGCCTTGGCCATCGCCGCCATGGTCACGTCGTCGTGGGTGGGGCCGACTCCGCCCGAGGTGAAGACATGGTTGTAGCGGCTGGACATGCCCCGCACAGCCTCGGCAATCTCGTCGATCTCGTCAGGGATGACGTCGATGCGGCGGACCGCCACCCCCAACTCGCGCAGCTCGCGCACAAGATAGCGGGCGTTCTCTTCCTCAACCTTGGCGGAGAGGATTTCTTCACCGATGACCAGGATTCCCGCGGTGGGGCCAAGGAAGGGTATGCTCATGTCGACTATGGCCAGGATACATCCTCGGGTGGCATGTCCACCTAGCGAAGTGGATTGACCCAACGAAGCTGGGGAAAGCGCGCGAAGTCGGCGTCGTTCGAGTGGAGTTCGGCTTGGTGCTCGATCGCCAACGCAGCCAGTTGCGCATCGGTGGTCAGGTTGCCGGCCGCGCCCAGCCCGCGCAGAAGGCGGAAGGCAATCTCCAGGTGGCGTGGGCCAGGAACCAGGAAGCTGACCTGGCTGCGGGATAGCCATCTCTCCACCTGGGCCACGGCGTTCTCGACGGTCATTGGATGATCGAAGATGCGCGGATTGGTCACCACCCTGATGAAACCATAGAGCGCGGGGGCTGCAAGGCCCACGGGCGTGGGGTCGTTCATCAAGTGCTCCCACCAGCGCCGCGCCTTCGCGTGCTCGGCGAGACCGCTCATGTGAGCGTAGACCAGCAGGTTGACGTCAGGGATGGTCACGATCGCTTCCGGCTCGCAGTCGCAAGGAGAGTTGCATCTTCCATCTCGTCGGCGTACTTGTTGAGCGCGGTCCTGTCCAGCCCCGGCAACAACGCCGCGTGATGTGCTGTGACCCGGTAGACAGCTTGCGCCTCGCCCGCGCCATGGGGAGAGAGGCCGCGGCGAATGGCATCGTTCACGACTTGTTTGAACGGTTTGCGTGCCCGATGCACTTCCCCCTCCACTAGGTGGAAGACATCGGCGTCAAGCGTGAGGGTTGTGCGCATGAAGGCATCATGATGCTATATGAACAAGTCGTCAAGATGCTACCAGAAGCCGGTTTGGCTATCGGGGAGCGACACCGCGGGAAGGTCGGTCTCTGTTTGCGTCATCGGTTTGACTACCCAAAAAATTGCGCCATTGGGCAGGCTCCCCATACTGATGGACGGAGCCGTCATGCGTCGCGATACCCGGTCAGGAAAAAACTGGATTCTGCGTGGACTGGCGGCTGTCTTGTTGGCCGTGACATTCGGCTATGTGCCGTACCACCTCTATGCGCGCTCCGGGTATGCCCGCTATCGGGAATTGCGGCGCGATTGGGCGGCGGCGCAAACCCGCAACGCCCGTTTGCGCGCAGAGAATGAGCGGCTGGCCCGTGAAGTCGAGGCTCTGCGCACGGATCCGCGCGTGCTGGAACAGGTGGCCCGCACCGACATGGGGTGGGTGCGGCCAGGCGAGATTCTCTTCGATTTCGGCGAGGCACGATGAGACTGTCGAAGCTGCGCGTCCGTCTGGGTTTCGAACTTCGGCGCGCTGTTCAAACAGTGTGGGGCTTTGCCTTGGTGGCGACCATGGGGGCGCTTCTGTGGCTGGGCTGGTTTCCCGATTTGCGCCGGCCTGGCGCCGACTGGACGCGCGGATTAGCCGCGGCTGCGCTGGCGGCCGCCTTGCTGGTCAAGCTGGCCGGACGCGTGGTTACCAGCGAGCGCCGACGCTCGCGTGCCCGCGAGATGGTTTCCGATCTTGAGATGGGCCTGCTCTTGCTCTCGGCGACCTATGTTTTTCTGTCGGTGGTAGGCGGGGTGACCGCGCCGCTCTACCCACTGGTCTATGCCTTGGTCAGCTTTCTGGTGACCTTCCATCCCTTGTCCGTCGGCTGTCCCCTGGCTGCTGCGGCGCTTGGATTCGAGGCCATCATGGCCTTTGGTCCCGGTGCCGCGCCGGGCGCTGCGGCGGTCTTTCCCGGGCATGCCGGCTTCATCGCCGTGTTCGCTGTGCTGAACGTGGCCTTCTTGCATGCCGAGGTGGCGCGCCAGCGGCGCGAGCGCCGGCGCTGTCTTGAGGCTGAGGTAGCGTCGATGCGGGAAGAGGCGCGTGATTTTCGCCTCATCTCGTCGGCGTTGAGCAGCGACAGTCAGGTGCGCACGCGAGCCCAGGAGGAAGAGAAGCTATCGCAGGGATCGATCGAGACCATTCACGAGCAGCTGCTGCACACGGTGGACCTGCTTCGTCGATCCATGGGGTTGCAGACCTGTGCCCTGCTTTGGCTGGACAGCACGGGCGACAAGTTGAAGTTCAAAGAGCTGGCGAGCGATTGTTCCCACATCGCTGAGGGACCGCTCTCGGCGCGCACTGGCGTATTGGCCGCCATCATCAAAGACCGGCACCCTTGTCTGCTGGACTCACCGCGGCCGTCGCTGCTGCCCTACTACCAGGGGCCAGCCGATGTGTCGGCTTTCTTGGGAGTTCCGGTTTTCGAGGGACTGTCGCTGCGCGGGGTGCTGGTGGGTGACCGCAAGCAGGGCGCGGCCTTCTCGACGGCGGATGTTGAGCTGTTCACCGCCGCCGCGGATCAGGTGATGCGCATCGTGCAGTCGGAACGCGTGTTCCAGGCGGTCGAGCGCTCCAAGCACGAGCACGAGCGCTTCTATCGGGCCTCGGCTGCGCTCAACCGGGCGCTGACCCTGGCCGAGGTCTACGACGCCGCCATCGAAGGGGCGCGCGGGGCCTGCGAGTTCGACTTTGCCGCCATCGCGACCTGCGAGAACGCCGACGGGCAGCACCTGCTCAGTCGGGTGGTGGGCGAGGGGGCCGATGAACTGGCGGGGCGCACTTTCTGCGACCCGGGTTCCATCGCGTCCATGGTGGTCAAGAACAAGCTGGCGCTACCTGCCGCTGGCGACTGGCGGGATCGCGGCGGGTCCTACGTGTTCGAGTCGCGCGAGCGCTTCAAGAGTTTCGAGTCGCTCTACGTGTTGCCCCTGCTGGTCAAGGACGAGGTCATGGGAACCTTCACGGTGGCGGCCCAGCGAGCCGGCGCTTTTCCGGCTGACCGGCGCGAAATGCTGGGCGTGATTGCGAATCAGGTAGCCATCTCCATGCAGAACGGCCGCATGGTACAGGCGCTGGAGGAGCAGGCCACCACCGACGGGCTCACCGGCCTGGTCAACCACCGCACCTTCCAGGAACGCTTCTCCGCCATGTTGGGCCGGGCCGAGCGCCATTCCATGCGCGTATCCTTCCTGCTGACTGACATTGACCACTTCAAGAAGATCAACGATACCCATGGCCACCCGACGGGCGATCAGGTCTTGAAGCGGGTGGCCGCCATTCTGAAGGCCAGTGCGCGCAAGATCGACATCGTAGCCCGCTACGGGGGCGAGGAGTTTGCTCTGGTGCTGGAAGGCACGGATCGCGCAGGCGCACGCCAACTGGCCGAGCGCATCCGGCAAGAGGTCGGGGCACAGACGCACGACTCGGCCAAGGGCGCATTCCGGGCAACGCTGTCGCTGGGCGTGGCGGTTTATCCCGAGGACGGCAAGGCCAAACAAGAGCTGATTTCCAATGCCGATCAGGCGCTGTACGCGGCCAAACACAACGGCCGAAACCGCACCGTGTGCCACGGCGAGATCGCGCGCGCCGAGCAGCCACGGGCGCGAGCGGCCGGGTAGGGGAGGGGCGGGCGACTTACCTGCGTGCGAATCGATCGCGAAGCCGGGGCATGGACTGATCAGGTCGACGGTTGTAGGCAGATGTACGGTTCGCCGGCTTGGAAGACGCCGACGTTGAAACAAGTCCATCCCACCGGACAGATCTGGGGCGTCGTGTCGCAGCCGGGTGCCGTGCAGTAGCCGACCGGAACCCCGGGCTGTAGCGCGCAGTAGCTCACGGCCCCATTGCACTCGGTCTGACTGCTGCACGCGCTACCGAAATCCGCTGCGGTGCCGCTGGCCTCCGACGCGGAATCGAGATCGCCGCCTGCAGGCGCGGCGGCATCTGGGGCGGCTGCACCCGTGTCAGGCCCCGTGGTCGCTTCGGCGGCAGCGCCATCCGCGGGCAGAACCAGCTTCATGCAGTACCCCTTGTCGAATTGTTGCCCCGCCGGACAGGGCGAGTCTTCCGTGCAGGACAGGGAAGTGGCCACCAACAGTACGACGCCCATGGTTCTCGTCATTGAATCACCTTTCCAGAAGTCCGCAGGTCAGAAAACGAACACCAACCGCGAGGCCAAACTGCGAATCGTCACGTTGCTGGGATTGGGTCCCTCGGTGTTGAAGAAATATGAGCTGGAGTACTGGGTCTTCAGCTGGGCCCAAGGCTTGAAATAGATGTTGAAGCCCAGGGAAGGCGTGCAAACGAAATCGTCGAGAAAATCCGGTGGGCTGACGTACTGGATCTCGACGTAGACGTAGGGTTCGAAGCGACGGGCGAAGCGATGGGCCAGCAGCCCGTACCAGTAGTGGGCAAAGCGATTGGGGAGCACACTCCCCGGGGGCCCCAGGCCTGGTTCATTCTGGGCGCCTGCGTCGTACTTAACTCGATGAAGTAGCGCTTCGGTGCGGAGCCTCCAGCCACCCCAGTCCACCGACAGGTCGACACCCGCTGCCCATTCGTGATACGCCCACGCCCTGGTTTCCGTCACGCCGAAGCTGCCCGAGGAAAAGTCCAGTTGCTTGGTGTCGTCCGATGAAGTGCCCCAGTAGCCCGACATCCCCACGGTGAAGCGGGTCGCGCCGCTGTGGCGCAAGAACAGCCTTGCGCCAAGGGCCTTGTCATCGGTCAGGTCGACGTTCGTCATCGTCCGTCCATTACTCAGGTAGACGTGGTACCCGAGGTCCAGGGCGCCGAACACGAAACTACCGTACGCGTGAACGCCAACCAGACGCGCTGGGATAGCCTCTTCCACTTGAAAGGCTGGCAGCAGAAGCGAGATGAGCACAGGCGTGCCGTGATCGATGTTCCAGATCCCGTAGGGTGACGGGAAAAGTCCTGCTTGGATGGTGAGGGCTTGGCTATAGGACCACTCGCCCCAGGCCCGCTCGATCACGACACCGCCCCACGACACGTGCGCGCGGCCATTTGGATCGCTGGAATCGTAGACGCTCGTGTTCACGCGCTGATAGTTGGGGGTGAACGACTCGGACCCGTTTGGGTACAGCGTGAACCGCGTTTCGATGAGGGTGCGCCATCCCGGCCCGGGGCGCGTGTCGAGGTATAGGTTGACATTGCCCAGGACAAACGTGGTGGCGCGGGTCGGGTAGACGCCATTGAGCGGATCACCGCTATCCAGGAAGAGCCGCTGAAGTCCGACGTCCATGAAGCCATACAGATCGATTGCGCGCGCCGGGGTCGCGTGGCCAGCCTCCGCTTCCGCGGACTCCACTTCCTTCATACGCTGTTCGATGGCATCCAATCGGGTGTCCAACGGAGGACCGGCGGGAGCCTCAACCTGGTCCACCTCCTTGGCTGATGGGTTGACGGCTGTTTGGTTCGTCACAGACGGAACGGGGGCAGGTTCGCCTTGTGCGCGCGCCAGGCCCGGCAAGAACGACAGCAACCCAATCAGGAATCGATGGTTTTTCACGGCATCACCACCTGGCTGCGACGGATGCGAGCCACGACCTTCACGCGTGGTTTTAGTTTCGAGTCGGGGATGTATCCGATTGCGCCGGGCGTGCGTGACACCAGATCCACAATCGCCGCCGCCGAGGACAGTTGCCGCGGCGGCGGACTGTCGCCGCGAATCATCTGATCGATCCAGAACTGGGCCACGTCGTCGGGGTCCATGCCCAGAACGACGCGGTCGAAGACGACGCGTTCGGGGACGCTGGGCGCAAGGTTGATGGCAGTCACCGGTGTTCTGTCAGGCCAATCGCGCAAGACGCGGGTAAACACCGCCCGCAAATCGTTCGCCGAAAGCGCGCGTACGGGCGACGAGGGGTGGACGATAACCACAAGCTCTGCCGGTTCTTCGGCCCCGGACGGATGTGACAGAAGGCAGCCGAGCATGGCCATGATGCCGAAGACGCCGCTCCACGTCCGCCTCGGCAAGTGCAGTCTCGCTCCACGCCGTCGCTTCGATCTCAAGGAAGTACCCCAAGACGCCTATCGGCGGCGGCTCGGCCAATCTTGAGCCAAGGCAGCGTCAAGCTGGTGCGCGGTCCTGCCGATTGTCCCCCAGGGCGCGATGCTACTGCGTGGAAAACTGGGCCTGCTTGTGGGTGTTCCCGTCACCGGGGCGTTGCTGCTGGCCACGCTGGTACTGGCCGAGGCGTGGCGGGACGCCGAACGTGCGACTGCGCTCGGTTCGGTGGAACACCTACAGAGGGTCGCTGAGCGATCCACAACCCTGGTGCGTGCGCTGCAGGCCGAGCGCACGAGTGCGGTCCTTACTGCCGCCAGCCGTGAGCGAGTTGCGCAGGGATCGTTGCTGCCCGGGCGGATTGCCAGCGTGGACAGCGCCCTTGCCGCGTTCCGCGAATCCGTCGAAAAGCTGGACCGGAAGCTCCTGACATCCGGCACCGACCGAGCCGTCAAGATGACCGTGACCCAACTTGCAATCCTACCGGAAGTGCGAGGCGACATAGGTTCTGGTGGCGCCCGAGGTTTCGATCGACTGGGCACGGGGTATGGCACCATGGTGGAGGCACTGATTGCGCTCGTTACCAGTTTGCGTGAAGTCAGTTCGGATAAGGAGATCGCGGCTGATGTGGCCACCTTGGTCTCGCTTCTGCGCGTCGATGAACAGGAGGCTCGCCTCGACGCTTTGTTGGGACTGGTGTTCTCGGTGGGCGAGTTTCCGCCCGGGTCTTTTCGAAAACTGGTTGCCATCACGACCGAGGCCAAGGTGCACAGCGCAACCCTTCAGGTCGATGCCGGCGAGGTGACGCGCGCCCGCTTCAACGCGTCCCTGACGTCGGGCCCAGGCCAGGAGGTGTCCGCCATCGTGGCCGCCGCCCTCGCTTCGGTACAGGACATACCGAAAGTCGATCCGAATCATTGGTATGTCCAGCACGGCCAACAGATAACGACTCTCCGGCAACTGGAGGACCGAATGCTCGCGCGAATCGCAAGCCGCGCCACCCAGAAGAAGGCGGAACGGCAGCGCATGGTATTGCTCGTGCTGATCGTGGCTGGGCTGGCGGTTCCAGGATCCCTGGCGCTGGGCTGGAAGGTGGCCAGAAGTGTGCACCTGTCGCTGGCGTCACTGCATGCCGTTGCCAATCGCGTACGCAGGGAAGGTGACTTCAGCGCGCGGGTGGTCAGTGCCAGCGCGGACGAGGTGGGTCAACTGGGCGACGCATGGAACGAGATGATGGCCGGGATTCAAGCCCGCGACCGCGAACTGGCGGACCATCGTAGGCATCTGGAAGAGACCGTCTCGCAGCGAACTGCCGATCTGGCGTCGGAACGTCAGAGACTGGCGCTGATTCTTACGTCGGTCAATGAGGGCATCGTGGGGTTGGACCCAAACGGGTGTGTGACCTTTCTGAACCCGGCTGCGGAGCGACTGTTGGGTCTGACCGCTTCGGATACCGTGGGACGTCCCTTTCATGAGGTGGTTCAACATGAGATGGGAGAGGCCAAATGCGTCAGGGAAAGCTGTCCGATCCTACGCACGCTGAACGACGGTTCTCTTGGCAGCCTGACGGGCGACCGGCTCGCGCGAAGCAACGGTGTCCCCTTGGTCATTGAAGGATCAAGCACACCCATCGTCGTCGAGGGACGCACTGCCGGTGCCGTCCTGAGCCTGCGGGATGTGACCGCCCAGAAGAATCTGGAATTCCAGTTGCAGCAAGCACGCAAGCTGGAGGCGATTGGCCAGTTGGCCGCTGGAATTGCGCACGAGATAAACACCCCGATGCAGTTCATCGGCGACAACGTACGCTTTTTGCAGGAGGCCGTCGGTGACATGCAGGTCGTTCTGGAGGGGTATCGTAGCGCGGTCCAAGGAGACTCGGGGCTTGCGTCCGAGGTGCGGCAATCACTTGAACGGCTGGAGCAGGACAAGGACGTTGGCTACCTGATCGAGAACGTGCCGCGATCTTGCGAGAGCGCCCTGATGGGCGTCGCCCGGGTCAGCAAGATCGTCTACGCGATGAAGGAGTTTTCTCATTCAGGAGGCGAAGAAAAGGAACTGGCGGATCTGAATCGTGCGACCGAGAGTACCGCCACGGTAGCCACCAGCGTATGGAAGCACGTAGCGGAACTGGAACTCCACCTGGAAGCCGATCTGCCTACACCTCCCGTACACCTTGGTGAAATCAATCAAGTCATACTCAACCTCATCATCAATGCCGCCCATGCCATTGCAGACGTCGTCAAGGATGGCGGCGCCAAGGGACGCATTACCGTGTCGACTGGGCACGACGACACGCATGTCGAGATTCGCGTGGCGGACACCGGGACTGGGATCCCGGAGTCCGCACGGGAACGGATCTTCACGCCATTCTTCACAACCAAGGAGATCGGCAAGGGAACCGGACAAGGACTGTCGCTGGCGCGGTCGGTGGTAGTCGATCGCCACCACGGCACCATTGCATTTGAGACGGAGACGGGACGCGGTACGACCTTCATCGTACGCCTACCGCTCCAGGATACTGATGCCCCAGCGGCCCAGACGCCCCCAAAATGACCGACAGGGCCGCGGAGATCCACGTTCAGACAGGTGAGGAGTTCGGCTCCGCGGATGCTAGGGCAATGTGATGCGCCCAGGAGCGTCGCTGGCTCCGGTCTGAGTGTGACAGCTGTTGCAATCGCCGCTACTTGCGGTGGAAACCATCACGCGCTCGATGCCGGAGCCGTTCACGACCTTGGCCGGGCAGGAGTGTCCTCTTCATGACCATTTGATGAGAGCTTTCGGATCCGAATTACAAAGACAAGGCGGCGCGCGTGGCGGCCAGGTAGCGGAGGAGCGGGCTCAGCCGCCTGAACCTGCGATCAACGGACCGCCAGGTTGACGCCGTCCTGAGGTACACTCCGCCGCATGTTCTGGGTCAAACTCCCGCAGCTCCCGCGCACGCTGCTCTGCCGCCTGCGGCCTTGGGCTTTGCTCGTCGTCGCCGCGGCTGCGGTCGCGCTCACTCTACTTTTCCTGAACCAGCGGCAGCCCCTGTCGCAGTGGCTGTTCTGGCGCTTCGCCGTCATTTATGGCTGCGTGCTGTTTTTCGGCGCAGCCTGTTTCAGCGCGGGTCACGCGGCGCTGGGGTTGCTAGTCAAGAGCCGTCCCTTGCCCCTGCGCGAGCGACTCTTGCTGGATGTCGCTGCGGGCGTGCTGCTGTTTGCCCTTGCGGTCTTTCTCGTTGGGGTTTGCCACGGTCTCGGCCATGCGTCTTTCTGGGCCATTCCCGGCGTCCTCCTGGCGGTTGGCCTGCCTCGATGTCTTCGTGATGCGCGCAGAATCGGCCCCCATCTCGCGCATCACTGGGTGCGGTCGCGGCCGATCTCGGGGATTGTGCCCGCGCTGGCAACAGGGTTTGGCGTCGTGGGGTTGTTCCTCATCTACCTGTCGGTTCTGGTTCCGGAGAACTTGGCTTTTGATTCGCGCTGGTACCACTTGGCCATTGCCGAGCGCTACGTGGCGGCAGGAAGGATTGGCGCCTTTCCAGAAGGTTGGTTCCTGGGCACGCACCCCCACCTTGCCTCGTTGCTTTACACCTGGGCCTTCACCCTGCCGGGATTCGATCTGGCTGCGCGCATAGTCTTGTCGGCGCATATCGAGTTCTTTCTCTTTCTGGTCACCTTGGCTGGCATCCCTGTGATGGTCGAGCGCCTGCTGCCCAGAAGCCGCGTGCGCGGCGCCTGGGCGGCGACTTTCCTCTTCCCCGGCATCTTCCTCTACGATTCGAGCCTGGGCGTGGCTGCGGATCACGTCCTGGCTTTCTGGGCCATCCCGATTGCCTTGGCGGCCTTTCGCTTGGTGGTCGCCTGGACGCCCAGCCGTGGCGTTCTTCTGGGAGCCATGCTGGCTGGTGCGGCCATGACCAAGTCGCAAGCCCTCTACTTTCTGGGCCCGGCCGCGCTCTTCGTCGCCGGCAGCGCTGTGCTTGCGCTCGTGCGCCGAACGCAAAGGCTTGGCTACCTGGCCAAGGTCCTGTGCCTGCCCACCCTGGGGGCGTTTGCCCTCTTCAGCGCGGCGCACTGGCTGGCCAACCTGATCTGGTACCGAAACCCTGTCTATCCCTTCCTTGCTAGTGTCTTCCCGTCGCGGCCTTGGGTTCCTGGGCACCCGGGGTATTGCTACGATCCAGGGTGGACCCCTGAGGGAACCCTCTGGGCACGCGTGCGCGAGACTCTGCTGGCGCTGTTCACCTTTGCGTACAAACCCCACGACTGGCCCGGTTTCCACCGTGATCTGCCGGTCTTTGGATTTCTTTTCACACTGAGTCTCTGCTTGCTTCCGTTCTTTCCGCGGGCCAGGCGGACGATGCTGCTGGCGCTGGCAGCCCTGGTGGGCATCGCCATCTGGTTCTGGACCGCCCACCAGGATCGCTATTTGCAAGCACTTCTGCCCTGGCTGGTTGCGGTCACGGTCGCGGCGTTCACCCTGGCCTGGAGAACCGGGTGGCCCGCGCGCCTTGGTCTGGTAGCGCTGGTGGCGATGCAACTGATTTGGGGGGGCGACATTCCTTTCCTTCCGACCCACGCCATGGCAGGCCGGCCGCCCAGTGCCATCGCCATCGACCTGCTTTCCACGACGTTCCGCCACGAGACCAGACAACGGACTGACCCGCACACCGGGTTCGATGAGGTCCGGGAAGCTCTGCCCAAGAACAGCGTCGTGTTGTTGCACGACGAGTACGTCCAGCTAGGCATCGGCCGCCCCGTCGTGTCGGACAATCCACGCTGGGAGGGAGGACTTGACCTCGGTAAAGTGGGGGGACCGGCGCAGGCGTTCGAGCAACTGCGCGCCTACGGGGTCACCCACGTCTTGGCGCGGCCCGATCTCTGTCGCAACGGAGAGGTGTCCCTGGCCAGCGAGGTGGTGTTGCACCAGCTCTTGCAACACTGGGGAGTCGGTCGTCGTCGCGTGGGCTGGCTCGATCTGTGGGCCTTGCCCGCGCGCGCTCCGCAGGCGCGATCCTCGGGCCCGATCGTGTACGCGGGCTGTGGAAAGCGTGCCCAGGTGGGTCTCGATGCGATCTCCGGTGCCTACGAAGAGGATCGAAAGGCCGGCCCGGAGGCGGCGCGCTTCCTGCAGCCCGCCGATGAGGCGCTATTCCGAGGCGCGCAGGCCGCGGTCATCGACGAGCGTTGCCCGGTGTCGATCCCTGACGGCGTCGCCTCGTATTGGGAGCGCGTCACGCACTGGAGGCAGGCTCATCTCTGGCTTCGCAGGAGGGGCGGGTCCCCATAAACCCAACGTGAAGTGGGTGTCAGGGCGCCGCAACACCTACACTGGCGGCGGTTGCGCTTTAGCGCAGACTGAAAAGTGCCGCTGTACGCTGACGAGGCATGATGAGTTCATCTTTCGTCAGGGTGCGACTAGGGTGGGCGCTGGCCATTCTGTCGCTGGCCATCGCGGGACCGGCCTGGGCCGACGACCCCAAGCAGGAGGCGAAGGCGCGCTACACCACCGGGCAGAGCCACTACAACCTGAATGAGTTTCAGGAGGCTTTGCAGGATTTCAAGGAGGCCTACCGCCTCTTCCCTGATCCGGTCTTCCTGTTCAACGGCGACTTCAACTTCTGGTCAGGAGCCAGCAGACCCGAGCTGGCCAGCTCGGGCGATGTTTCGTGCCAGGACTGGAGTAGTTCGAGCGCCATGGCCCACGGCCTGTACGGCGACGCCAATCTGTCTGGCGGCCCCGACTGGTTCGTCGGCTCGGGGAACACCTTCACTTGTGACAAAAGCGACGTGCGTCTGCTTTGCGCGGAGCCCTAGACCTGCGCTATCTGGTCCGCCGCGGCTTGCTGGGGAGCGCCAGGTCCACGGGACGGTCGAGGTCCGACGGTGTCGCCAAATCGACAGGCGTACCCAGAGAGGCTGGGCTCGGTTCCAGGTCGACTGGCGCATCGAGATCCAACGGGGGCTCGCTCACGCCGCTCGGCGCGGCCGCTTGCGGGGCCAGCGGCCGGAGAGTCATTCTGCCCGCTGTCGCTGCGGCATGCGGCGAGGTAGGGGAGGGTCGCGGAGCGGCTGGGGCGCGTGAGACTTGTGATGGCCGACCAAGCGGACCTTGAATGCTCCCCAGCAGGGGGCCGGCCGGCTCCCTGTTGGCTGCTGGGATCTCAATCGCGTCGCCTGACCCAACCGCTGTGCGAGCTGCGTGGGTCGCTGGCGGCGAGCCGCTCGGGGCCTGCGGCTTGTGCGACACGGTCAGGTAGGGGAGGGCGTCGTCAACCTGGCGCTCGAGTGCGCGGGAGATGTGCTCCTGACGTCGCTCCCACACCAAGTTGATGGTCATCTCGTGGATTTTGGCCTTGATCACCTGATACGGCCGCTCCACCTGCATGCCCTTCGCGCTCACGTGGATGATGTGATAGCCCTTGGGCACCTTCAGGGTAACGTTGCCTTGCTTGGGCGTGGCCGCCGCCTTGGCGCGATCTTGGTCGAGCCATACCCGTGCCCCTTCCACCGGGCCGCTGTCGTCCACCACCGTGATCTTGAACTCCGCCTCGGACGCCTCCAGGTTGAAGGCCACGAAGGCGGTCTTGCGGGGAAACACCTCGACCGCCTCATGGGGTTCGCTCAGGGTCAAGACCTGGCGCCCGCGCGTGTAGATGCCGTACAAGTGGACGAAGTACGTGCCCTTGGGAATGCCCCGAAAGGTCGTGCTGCGCTCGACCTGCCAGGCCTCGAAGCGCCGCTTGCGTTGGCCCAGCCATTCCAGTTTCTTTTTGTATGCGGTGGGGTTCTCAATCACCGGCGTCTGGTTACTTTGTGAGATGCGGATCGAGAACATCTCTTCCTTGGAATCGGGATCCCACTGCACGCGCACCACGATGGTGCCGCGGAACGAGAGAACCACCAACCACGCGATGGATCCCAGCAGCGCCAGCAGGGACAACCCGACGACCAAGGGGTTGAACATCACCAGGCCCGTGGACCGCCCGATGAGCGCGCTGCTGGCCCGGTAGACTTTCTGCTTGGCAACGTCGAACAGGATCAAGTCGACGTTCACCCAAGGGGCCAACCCGGCCGGCTGAATGCGGTACATGAGCACGGCTTCGCCGCCCATGTCGTGCGCCATCACCGCCAGCGCGTCCTCCGTGGCCCTGCTGGCAGCAAGCTCCTCGGTGCGGATCTTCGAGCGTGAGGCGGAGAGCTCCCAGGGCGGGCGCATAAGCGCTTCCAGTAGGCCGTCCGAAAGCCTTTCGGAGCGAACCAAGAAGGGCCAGTACAGGGGCTGGCCGCTTCCGGGCAAGGGCGCGATGGTCACCGCGGTCAGCGTCGGTTCGTAGAGCAGGTCGAACTTCTGCAGGAGCGTGTACAGGTTGCGCGCCAGCGTCGAGGGCGGCCCCACCGGCTTCTGTGGTCCTTGGGCAGTGGCGCGTACCTGTTCTGATTCGTCTTGGCGTGACTTGATTTCCTGGCTCAATGCCGCCGCCGCGGGGTCGGCCCCGCCTACCTTGTCCAAGCGGGCGCCCACGGCCTTGACCTGTTCCGTGCTCAGATCCTCAACCTTGATGAGCGGCGCCGCCTGGCTGACCGCCGCCCCGCCGGCCAAGGCACGCGCAGCCACGGTGGACGCCAGGCCGGGCTCCTGAGGCGCGAGTTTCTGCGCGGCCGCCAGAGCAGCCGCCTCAACCTGCGGTCCAAAGGTTCCCGGTGCCGATGCGGCCACGATGGGCAGGGCCACGCGCCACTCGGAGGCAGGCCGGCCCAGCAAAGGTGACAGCGCCTCGTCGCGTTTCTCCACGGGATCGCCCCGTTCGACCGCCAGGGCGGTCCTCGCCACCACCACGGCCGGCACGCTGCGCGCACCCCTGAGCGCGTCGAGTTCGCGCTCAGCAGCGTCGAAGTCACGCAACGCGATCTGGGCGCGAGCCTTGGCGGCACGCAGGGCGACGTTCTTGGGATCAGCCGCCAGCCCCTCGTCGGCCAGCTCGGCAGCGGCAGCCCAATCGCCCATGAGCAGGCGCGCCTGCACGCGCGTCTGCTTGAGCAAGCTGGGCTCCTCGGCCAGGGAGCGGAGGACGTCCAGCACGGCGGGCAGATGGGCGGCCGTGTTGGGCAGCGCGACCTCGATGGCCCGCGCGACGGCGGCTGCGTCGCCAACCAGCAACGCCGCCTGTGCTGCCACAAAGGGACGCAGGTCCGCCAGGCCAACGGCCGGACCGTCGACCACGGTGGCGCCGATGGTCGGGGCCAAGCGTTCGGCAATTTGGCGAGCCATGGCAGCGAGCTCGCCCATGGCCCCGCCCACCGAAATGCGGCCGACTCGCTTGCCTGCGGGACCGTAGATGAGGCCGGTTGCGGTCAGCCGCTTGGCAGACGACTGCAACTGCGCGACCAAGATGCGGTCAGCGCCCAGCTGCTCGGCCAGCCGAGGCGCCAATTCGTTGCTCACGGTCAAACTGCCGCGCGGGGCACGGCCGGTGAACGCCTCGATGGCAAGGGCCAACTCATGCCTTGGCACCAGATGGCGTTCGCCAGTTTTCAAGTATGAGCGGAGGAGCAGGGACACCGCAGCGGCCTCTACGCTAAGTTCCGGCGGGGCAGCCAGGTCAGGCAGCACAGCGGTGGCTTGGGCCGCCGCGAGTCGCGCGGACGTCAAGACCCCGAACAAGAGCACGGTCACGAGAGCTGAACGAGCGCTGGTGCGGGGTGCGGGCATCGCGAGGATCTTCGTCTGATCTTCGTAGGGTTTGCTCGACAAATCAATGCGCTTCGGCGACGCAGCGCGATCGCGTGATACACTAACCGCCCATGTTCCGCTCATGCTTGCGACTTGCCGCCGGTTTGGCTGTGGTGGCTGCGTGCGGCTGCCGCTCCGATCCCGACAAGCCGCTCGGGCCCGCCGACTCATATGTCTTGTTCTCTCCGGTCGCGGGAAAGCTGGAGGGCTCCCTTCCTGTCATGCGCCGTCTCGACATCAAGGACCAGGCGGTGCAGCCACTTCCCCAGCTTCTCGAGTCCAGCTTTGCTTTTGAGATGCTGCGCACAGCCTACCTGGCCAAGCAGTTCGTTCGCGAGGCCAGCGCCGACGGCCGGCGTTTCACGGCGGCCGCCCAGCGCACCGCCGCGGAGCCGACCTGTCTGGTCTTGGGGATCGAGCGACAGCCCTACGGACGCGGACTGGCATTGCCCCAGACCTTCGGTGGCTTGCAGTCGCGTCCCCACCTGCCGTGGATTGGCTTGCCCGCCGATCCCTCTGCCGACAAAGCGCTGGTGCAAACCCTGGCCGGTCGTCTGGCCACCTATGTCGCGCATTTTGTCGCCACGGCAGGGGCGCTGTCCGACGGGGTCGCGCCTCCGCCGGTTCTGGTCGAAGGCTACCGCATCGCCATGGAAGTCATTGCGCGCGAATGGCGGGAGAGCCCCGGGCCGGCAGGCGTGATCCAGGTCGAAGAGGGTTCAAGCGCACAGCGAGAGATCTTCGCCAACGTGCGCGAGAACCGATATGTGCTCCAGCAAGACGGAGTGACCCTGCGTGCCGCGCGCGATTTGCTCGAGGATCCGGGCGTGGCCGCCACGGTTATCTATCGCATGGCTCAGTCGCGTGCCTTGGCTGGGCGAGTGGCGCCCGAAGCCTTCTACGCGCCCTTGGCCTCGAACCGCTTT
The DNA here is from genome assembly GCA_003158735.1 of Myxococcales bacterium. GTDB lineage: Bacteria > Myxococcota_A > Polyangia > Fen-1088 > Fen-1088 > Fen-1137. The sequence goes on from PMLB01000123.1 coordinate 36,037, forward strand.
CCCCCCGGCGTGAGCCCGGCGGCAGTGCTGGGGACTTTTAGGAATTTCCAGGCCAAGTTCCTGGGCGCCTGGGCCACAGCGGTGCTGCGCGGCCAGGCACCCCGCGATGTGATCGACTTGGTCGATCTGTACGGCGCCACTTTTCCGGCCGAGCGCGCCGAAGCGGTCCGCATCTTCGTGGTCACGACATTCGGGGCAACCGTCAAGACCGGCGGGGTGTCGACCAGGCCCCAGGATTCCACCCGGGCACTCGCCGAGCTGACCGCGCTCAAGGCCGAAGTCGTGGCGGCACGACGCTCGCTTCGTGAGGCCTTGTTCGTCAGCACCAGCGACGCAGGAGCGGGGCCGGGCAGGGTGCCCAGTCGTGGACAGGAGTGAGCGGGAAAAACTGGCGCCATTTCACAATGTTACGGTATGAAAGCTCGGTGAATTGTTTCAAGAAAATGGGGGCGCAATGAAGCGCGCGCTTATCACGGGAATCACCGGTCAGGACGGCTCATATCTGGCCGAGCTGCTGCTCGCCAAGGGCTACGAGGTCTTTGGAGTCATCCGACGATCGAGCTCATTCAACACCGAGCGCATCGATCGCATATATCAGGATCCGCATAGCGCCGACTACCGGCTGCGCCTGGTCTTTGGGGATCTCGACGACGCCAGCTCGATCAACCGCATCATCCAGTCCACCCAACCGACCGAGATCTACAATCTGGGCGCGCAGAGCCACGTGCGGGTCAGCTTCGACGTGCCGGACTACACAGCCAACACCGTGGCGATGGGGACCTTGCGGCTGCTTGAGGCGATTCGCGAAAGTGGGGCGCGCTGCCGCCTGTATCAGGCATCTTCCAGCGAGATGTTCGGCTCGTCGCCGCCGCCGCAGAACGAGGACACCTTGTTCCGGCCGCGCAGCCCCTATGCCTGCGCCAAGGTTTTTGCCCACCAGCTGTGCCAGAACTACCGCGAGGCCTACGGCCTCTTCATTTGCTGCGGGATCCTGTTCAACCACGAATCCCCCAGGCGCGGCATACCGTTCGTCACACGCAAGATTACGCGCTCGGCAGCCCGCATCCTGCATGGGCTCGACAAGAAGCTGTTCTTGGGCAACCTGGACGCGCAACGCGACTGGGGATTTGCCGGCGACTACGTCGAGGCCATGTGGCTGATGCTGCAGCAGGACCGGCCTGACGACTACGTCGTTGCGACAGGCGAATCGCACTCGGTGCGGGAGGTGCTAGACGTTGCCTTCGGCACCCTGGGCCTGGATTGGAAGAGTTTCGTCGAGACCGACTCGCGCTACCTGCGCCCGACCGAGGTCGATTACCTGTGCGGTGACGCCAGCAAGGCCACGGCCAAGCTGGGCTGGAAACCACGCGTGCGTTTCCGCGAACTCATTGAAATGATGGTACGGTCGGATGAGGCCGACGTACGAGCCGCGCTGGCTGGCCGCGCGCCCAACACCTAGTCCACAACAACCTTCTCACCGTCGAGAGCCCGTCTTGTCGCGAACACTCATCGTCATCCCAACCTACAACGAGCGCGAATGCGTTGAACCGATTGTGGCGGCCGTTCGGGCGGCCGTGCCCCAGGCGACCATCGAGATAGTCGATGATAACTCGCCCGACGGCACCGGCGCCGTGGCCGACCAGCTCGCGGCGCGCGACCCCCAAGTTCGCGTGTTGCACAGGGCGCACAAGGCAGGTCTAGGTGCCGCGTACATGCAGGCTTTCTCGGAGGCCTTGGCGGAAGGCTGGGAGCGCATCGTGCAGATGGATGCGGATTTCTCGCACAATCCGACCGATGTGCCGCGGCTGCTGCAGGCATTGGAAGAGGGCGCCGACATGGCTGTGGGGTCGCGCTATGTGCGCGGCGGCGGCACTCAGAACTGGGGACTGGGGCGCCGGCTCATCAGCCGCGGCGGCGGGGTCTACGCGCGCGTGGCTCTCGGTGTTGCAGTTCACGATCTAACGGCCGGGTTCAAGGCTTGGAAGGCCGCGACCTTGCACGGTATCGACATGGCGGCAGTCAACGCTCGCGGCTACGGGTTCCAGATCGAGATGACCTACCGGACCCTGCGCGCGGGATTCCAGGTGCGCGAAGTGCCGATTCTCTTCGTCGACCGGCGCGTGGGTCTTTCCAAGATGTCGGGCTCGATTTTCTTCGAGGCACTGACCCTGGTTTGGCGCCTTCGGTTCAGGGTTTCCCGGGAGAAATCCCACTAGGACAGCCACTCATCTCGACAGCCCCCGTCTGTGGTACGCTCGCGACCAGAGCATGAGCACCGCTGGGCGCAGCTTTTCGTGGGACGCGAGCTGTTTGCGTTGATGCTCAGATGAACGAGCATCCAATCGATCCGTTTCTGGCAGCCTGGTCCGACGCCTCAGGAACGGACGGGTTTGCGTCGCGCCCGCTCGCCAGCCGCGCGCTGCAACTGCCCGGTCCTTGGACACGGGCGCGGCTGCACGCTGCGCTGGCCGAGATCTTGGTGCAAGAGCCGGAGCAACGCGACCAGTTCGAAGAGACCTTCGCCCTTTGGTTCGGCACGGACGTAGGCGATCAAGAGGGTGAGATCCTCGATCTCGATGCGTGGCTGCGCACGCCTTTGGCGCCTGTGGGCCAGGCCGGCGACGCTGGCGAGGACAGGGTTGCGGACGCAGAATGCCTGGTGGGCCTGCAGCAGCCGACGGCCATCATGTCGCCGCACCAGCGCCGACGAGGACACTGGTCGTGGGCGGCGCTGGATGCCACGGTCTTGCTCATCGTCGTGGCTTGCGCGCTGGGAGTTGGCCGCAAACCGTCGCCCAAGCCTGGCGCAGCCAGCCCGCGGCTGTCGCGCAAGACGGTGCCTGACACCAGCTCGGTTGTCGAAGGGCACAGCCAGCCAACCGAGGTGCGGAGAAGCCACGCCAAGCTCAGGTTGGCTGCGACAGATGGCGAAAAAGAGCGCGAACAACGCGACCAGGGAGACTTGCTCACGCCGTCGAGATCCTCGATGAGACAAAGGACACTAACCGAGGAGCACTCGCGTGATCAGCGCGCGACCGCTGGCTCCCCACCTGATGCGGAACTGTCCGCGGCGCAAGGCGGTCAGAGAGTGGCTGTTGCAGGTCCGGCGGAACCGCCTACCGCGCCCGACGGGCCAATGAGCCGCGCGCAGGCTATTGAAGCGTTAGGCAAGGCTGGGATCGTCAAGAAAGAACATCGCAGCGGACTCGGCGGTCTCAAGTGGTTCTATTCAAAAGGTAGTGTCGAACCTGAGGCGATCCCGGCGCTAGACAGCCTGGGCGGGTCGATCGGGCTTCTCTTCTCAGAAGAAAGTGCCCCGAAGCTTTCGCCGCTGCGTTCCTTGCAACGGCTCAAGGGACTGGACCTGGGTTGGACGAAGCTGAGCGACGTTTCAGCACTTGAGGGGATATCGCTAACCCACTTGGAACTGAGCGGGACGAAGGTGAGCGACGTGTCGGCGCTCAAACGGATGCCGCTCACCCATCTTGACCTGGCTTGGACGCAGGTGAGCGATCTGTCAGCACTTGCGGGCATGCGGCTCACCTACCTGGAGCTAGGCGGGACGAAGGTCAGCGACCTTTCGGCGCTCAAAGGCACGCCGCTAACCAGTCTGTCCTTGTTCAGGACGCAGACGAGCGACCTGTCACCCCTCAAAGGGATGCCGCTCACCCATCTGGATCTGGGGCGGACCAAGGTCAGCGACGTGTCAGCACTCAAGGGGATGTCTCTGACCAAACTGGACTTAAAAGGGACGCCGGTTAGTGACGTGTCAGCACTCAAGGGGATGCCGCTGCAGTGGCTGGATCTTGGCGGAACCAAAGTCGACGATGCAGCAGCGCTCAAGGGCATGTCCCTGACCAGACTGGATTTGAGCGGGACGCCGGTGAGCGACCTGTCAGCACTCAAGGGGATGCCGCTACAGTGGCTGGACCTCAGCGGAACGCCGGTGAGCGACCTGTCAGCACTCAAGGGGATGCCGATACAATGGCTGGACTTGAGTGGGACGAAAGTTACCGACGTGTCAGCTCTCGAATCCTTGCGACTCCTGCAGACGTTGTACGTCAGGGGGCTGGTCTCTCCAGTTAAGGACTGGTCGCCGGTGCCTTCGGGGGTGAAGATCATTCCCTCGCCACCAACACGCCAGACAGCATCATCTAGGACCGCGCCGTAGCTGCGCGGGCTAGATTCACCAGACATTTGAACTTGGGCGCTACAAGTCAATGTCCGATAACAGATATTATGTCAACTAGCCGAGCCTCACGATTTCATCTTGGGTCTGGCGGGAGGTTCTGGGATTCCAGGCGCTCCGCGGCCTCTCCTCTCTCTGTGTGTTCTCAACCTCGGGTAGCCTGAAGCGGCTCATTCTTGGTGAGGCTCGATGCTGAGCTGCTTCCGCGTGCGCTGCTCGCGCAAGTCGGCCAGCGCGAGTTCAAGTTCGGAGGAACGCGTGGGCCCGGCTTCGATGGCGGCGATGGCCTTGTCAAGAGTTGCGATGTCAGCGACCGTGCGGGTGCGCAAGGCCGCGTACATCTCGGCGAACTGGGCGTGAAAAGAGCGCAACTCGTCCCCTCGGCGCAGTTGGCGTAGCACGGGCGGCAGGTGGTCGTCGCGAATGCGGGCGCAGGTGGTGGCGATGTTGTGGAGCGGCCCCGCCACCTTGTGGGTCAACCAGATTCCTGCGACGGCGATAGAGAGCACCAGGACCACACCGAAGCCGGCCATGCCATAGAGGACGATGCGATCGTTGGCTCGGAACTGCGCCCACAGCTCGGCGCCGGCAACCGGATCGGCCTGGACGGTCATCATGACGATGCGGGACGACACCTGGGTTGCCTGATAGATCTTGTAGCCGAGAACTCCGGTGAGGAGCACAGCCACCGCCATGATAAAGGCCGTGTAGCGGAGTTGCAGTCCCACGTCGAGAAGGTAGTTGCGCAGCTTGCGCTTGCCCGCGAACGTTGCCTTGTCGGATTTTGCGTTTTGCTTGGTCATACTTGTCTCTCCTCCCGGATCCCGGCTAGCCACCTTGAGAACGGAAGAATTCAAGAAGGCTGTCACCCAGTTGGCCTGCAGTTGCTTCGATGCAGTCACGTCGGGCGTTCAGCTTGTCGGCCTCGCGCCGGCCCCCTTGCACGGCGGCGCCGGCACTGGTCCACAGGATCACGCTGCGCGACGGCCAGCGCGCGACCATGACCTTGATCTCGCAATTGATCTCCGCACTACCGCCCGACTCTTCCAGGCGCGACACGCTGCCATCGACCAGGAACCCGACGCGGCTGGTGCGGCCCCGTCCCTTCGAGGCTGGCGCATCCGAGGCGAAGGTCAGTTTGGGCAGCTTCTCGAGGGATTGCCGGAGCGAGCTGTGCAGCGAGGCGAGCAACGCGGAATCCGCGGCCTTCACGCCGCCGGTGAAGGGGCCCAAGGTCACGAAGATCTTTCGGTCGTCGACCTCTTGGTCCTCAAGAGTGGACAGTGCAAGCTTGGCTTGGGTGCTGACAAAGGAATCGTGCTCTCGTCCCAGGAGCGCCTTCAGTGCCGCCGTGGCTGGCGCACCACCCAGCTTGCCCAGCGATTGCGCCGCCATGGCTCGCACCAACTTGTCCTCGTCGTTCAGCGCCTTGATGAGCGCATCCGCGCCAGCTTTGTCACCCAGCTTTCCCAAGAGCAGCGCGGCCTGCACCCGCACCTTGAAGCTGGGATCGCCGAGCAGTGCTTTGGAGAGATCATCGACCTTGCCGGCCCAGCCCAGTCGGGCCGCGACCAGCACGGCGAACACCGTGGCGATCGCTGCCGTCGGCAGGCGGGAGCGAGAAAGGACGCTCATCCGGTCGTGCGCAGCCTCGATGACGGACCGCTCGAAGGAAGCTCGATGACGAAGGCCGATCCGCCTCGGGGGATGTCCTCTATCCAGATGGTCCCGCCGTGCACGTCCACTATCAACTTTGCCAGAGCCAGCCCCAGACCGTGACCGATAGGCACATGCTTGCCTGCCTGGGAATAGGGTTCGAAGATTCGTGCGTGCTGGTCCGTCGGAATACGGTCGTGATCGCCGCCCACACGGGCATGGGTCAGCCCACCCGCACATGAGATTTGGATGCGGCACTGCCGGTTGCCCGGCTGGCGCAAGACGTGGTCAATCAGATTTGCCAGGGCCTCCTGGAGATAGTCAGGGTCGCCCTGCACAGGCTGAACGTTGGCCGCACTCTCGACGGCGATGGTCTTGTTGTGGGTGCCCGTCGAGGACTCGATGACGGCCTTGGCTTTCTCGGCGAGATCGGCCAAGAAAACCTGCTCTTCGCGCAAGGCGACCCGGTCTGACTCGAATCGTTCGTAGTCGAGGACGGTGCGCAGGCCGCGCGCCATATCACGAAACAGGGAGCGGCAGTCCTGAATACACTCGTCCACCTCGCTCTTGGAGGAGACGCGGCCGGCCGACAGCAGCTCCTGGGCCAAGAATTCGAAATTCGCCTGCACGGCGCCAATCGAGTTCTGCAGATCATGGATCAATCCGCCCACCCAGCGCCTTCTATCCCGGATGGCGGTGCCCTGAACGAGGCGTTTCTTCTCCTCGCGCCGGTACAGCACCTGAGTTCGCAAGAGAGCCCACAGGCGCGCCCGCCGTTCGTCGACGCTGGTGGCGGCGGAAAAGACCGCATCCGCGCCCGCGGTCACGGCGCTCAGATGTTGAGCCTCGGTGCTCTTGTCGTCGGTCCACAACACAACGGGCACGAAATGCGTGCGGGCGTTCGCCTTGAGGCGTGCACAAAGATCGACCCCCCCCGTCGCTGTCACATGGGCCTCGATGATCACCAGATTCGGGCGGTGCAGGAGCACCTCTTCGAAGGCAAGGTCCGCGCTGCCCGCCACTTGGACGTTGATGCCCTCGGATTTGAGAAACTCCACCAGATGCCGAGCGGATGGCCGGCCTGACGCAACCACCAGGCCTTCGACCTGACCCGGGGTTGGTACGACATCGTTTCGTGTCGTCCGTTCACTAGAAAGCATTCGACGGCGAATCCCGCGCCGGGAATCAATGTATCAAAAACCGCGTAATTTTTCAACGCTTAGCAATGGTCACGTTGCGTCCAAAGGTTGGAGCACATATGGCCACATGTAGGTTTTTTGACTTCATTGTGGGTTATGACACTGTGTCAGGATGAGAAACAGTGATTCTGCTAGCCGAGCACCCTGCCCTTCGATCCAGGAGAAGCGCCAGCATCTGCGCTTCGACAAGGTCTTCCCCGTGCGGGTGGAGTCGATCTTGTTCGGCGAACTGGATTGTGTGGCCCGAAACGTTTCGGCCGGGGGAATCTTCGTCGAAATGACCGAGCCTCTTCCCCTGGGGGCCCATGTACGGGTTTCGTTCCTCAGCGCTGACAACTCGGCCGAGATCGTCGCGCTCGGTGAGGTCAAGAATCACTACTTCATGAACTTCGCGAGAGAAGGCCTGACCCAGTCCGTGTCCGGCATGGCCGTTCGCTTCTACGGTTTCGAAAACGAGAGCCAGCAGATCCTGGCGGACTGTTTGGATCGTTTCCGCGTGCTGAACTAGTGCCTCCGGTCAGAAGA
>PMLB01000379.1 GCA_003158735.1 Myxococcales bacterium
GTCGTGCTTACAGAATCCGTTGATCAGAAACACGGCAGGAACCATCACGGCGATGAATCGGATCATCAGCCAGGTGAACTTGTTGATGCCGAGGTCGAAGCTGGTCAACTGGCGCTGACCTAGAATACTGGTGGCCAGCGATCCCAAATAGCTCCGGCTCCCGGTGTGGATGACCACGGCGGTCGCGGATCCGCTCTCCACATTGGATCCCAGAAAGCAGAGATTGGGAAGTTCCAGCGGGTTCTGAATGTCCACCGACGCCGGGACGGCCTTCTTCTCCACCGGCAGGGCTTCGCCGGTAAGGGCGGCCTGATTCAGGAACAGGTCTTTGGCGGAAAGCACCCGCACGTCCGCCGGAACCATATCGCCCGCTGCCAGCCGGATAATGTCGCCCGGCACCAACGCTTTGAGCAATACTTCCTTCTCCTTGCCGTCCCGCACCGAGGTNNCACGCCCAGAACCACCATCACGAAGATCACCACGGTTGCCCGCTGGTCACCGGTGAGAAAGGAAAGCACGCCCAACGCCATGAGGAGGAGAACCAGCGGGTTCTTGACGTTGCTCAAGAGGCGCATCAGGCCCGATTGACGCTTCTGTCGGGCAATCTCGTTCGCTCCGACCTGCTTTAGGCGAGCCTCGGCTTCCGACTCGCTCAGACCGCCGAGTTGCGACCCAAGCTCCTTGAGGACGGTCTCGCTATCGACGCGCGCATGTTCCAACAACTGAACGGAGCTTTGCGCTCCGTTCCCGGCAGGGGGGCTACCTGGGTGCTGAACGGTGCGCGGTGTCTTCGTTGAATTTTCCATGTTGGGCACTCGTGGCGCCAGCGAGTCTTGCGCCAAAACCGCGAGACCGGCCGGAAGGCCCTCGGTTTGTCACGCAATTGGCACGCGCGCTTCCAAGAGCGCATGCCCAGACTCCGCTCGCAAAGATGAGGACATCCCACCTTGCATCACCCACGAATATGGCCGAGCGGGTGATCTTCATCTTGACCGCCTTAGACATCCGCCACACCTCGCGGATGCGTGGTAGCGACTTTCCCCGAAGGTGACTCCATGACGAGCATTGAGACGCCCAACGGCCTGTTGGAGGCCATGGAGCGACTGCGGAGTGAGGTCCTCGCGAATACGGAACAGATCTTCGGCGCCTGGCAGCCGGCCATCACCCGGCCGGTTTTTTCCACATCAGCGCGCAACCTCGCCTGTTATCTCGCCTTGCGGCGACATGAGTTACCCAGCCTCCAGCTCGCGCTGATGCGCTGGGGCCTCTCGTCGCTCGGACGCTGTGAATCACACGTCCAAGCCACCTTGGACGCGGTCATCGCGACATTGGGTGCTATGTGCGGGCGCGACCCGGGCACGCTGCCGCCATATCCGGACGAGGAGGCGGTCTTTAACGGGACACAGGTGATTGCGCGGGAAGCCGAGTTGTTCTTCGGTGGCGCAAAATCGCAGCGGCGGACCCGCATCATGGTGACGTTGCCCACGGAGGCTTCGCAGGACTTGCCTTGGATGCAGGCGCTGGTGCAGGCAGGAGTCGATTGCGTTCGCATTAATTGCGCGCACGACACCTCCAAAGTTTGGAGCGGCATGCTGCGGAACCTGCGGGCCGCGGAGCGCGAGCTCGGGCTGCGTGAACCAGTTCGCGTGCTCATGGATCTTGGTGGACCGAAAGTTCGGACGGTCTGCCCCAAGAAGCACGACAAAGACGTGTATAAAGTTGGCGACAAGCTGCTGTTGACGTCTGCCCACAACCTGGAACAGCTTTCACATCACCACCACGAAAAGGACAAAAGCGCGCTACCGGTCGTCGGTTGCACATTGCCTGAGGCGCTCGAACGCTTGACCGATGGCGAGCGCGTCTACATCGATGATGGCGAGATTGGCGCTCGTGCGCTAGAACATGTTGCCAACGGGGTCGTGCTCGAAATCGTGCACGCTCCTGCAAAAGGCCACAAGATCCGCTCGGACAAGGGCCTGAACTTTCCGGACACGGACTTCGAAGTGGCCTCGCTCACCGAAAAGGACCGAAGCGACCTGACCTTCCTTGTACGGCATGCAGACATGATTGGCTATTCGTTCGTCCAAGCCGAGGCAGACGTCGATGCGCTACTGGCGGAGCTCGCCGAACAGGCGCCGCGCGATCGAAAGCCTGCCGCTCTCGTGTTGAAGATCGAGACCAAACGGGCCGTGCGCAATTTGCCCGAGTTGATCGTGCGCGCCGCGGGCAAAGTCCCCACTGCGGTCATGATCGCCCGCGGAGACTTGGCCATCGAGCTCGGCTTTCAGCGCGTGGCGGAGATGCAAGAAGAGATTCTGTGGTTGTGCGAAGCTGCCCACGTGCCGGTAATCTGGGCCACACAGGTGCTGGAGAGACTGGCCAAGGAGGGCTTGCCAACGCGCGCCGAGTTGACCGACGCGGCCATGGCCAACCGCGCCGAGTGCGTGATGCTCAACAAGGGTGCGCATATCCTGGCCGCCATACAGATGCTCGATGGCGTGCTCGCCCGGATGGAGGGGCATCAGCACAAGAAGACCCCGCAGTTGCGTGTCCTCCACTCGTGGCAGTCTGCGTTTTCGGCGGAGGAAGGAAGGAGATTGAGATGATCACAATTCTCGGAGCGGGTGGCGCCATCGGCGGCGAGCTCGCGAAGCTACTTGCTGCCAGCAACCCGCCGTTCCGTTTGGTCGGCCGGAATCCCCGCGGGGCGCCGGGCGCGACCGAGACGGTGGCCGCCGATCTGTCGGACCTGGACTAGACGATTCACGCCGTGGCCGGCTCCAGCGTGGTGTACCTTCTTGTGGGCGTGAAGTACGACCACGAGGTCTGGCGGGAAGTGTGGCCGCGCGTGATGAGCAATACAATCATGATCCGGATTGCAGGTTGGTTCAATCCGCTGGTCGCGGAGTCGTACGAGATGTTGTATCAGAGCGATTCGCCATACCTCTTCGACTCGGGCAAGTTCGCCAGGGAGTTCGGCTTCGCCGGCACGCCCTATGCGGACGGCGTGCGCGCCACCGCTGCGGCATTTCAGCTCAGCGCCGCGGCAAAGGCGTGACGGCCGATGTCCATCACGCCTCCGGAACCGCTGACGCTCACGGCCAGGATTGCGATCGCGCTCGAGGCCTTCCTGGCGATCGGGGCGCTCGGTGGCGGAGCGGCGCTGTTGCTGGGACCCCGTGGCGAGATCATCTCGCTCCCGCTGTCCGCGCTCGCCGGGTCGCCCTTCGCCGACTACACCGTGCCGGGCGCGATCCTGTTCCTCGTCATCGGCCTCGGACCACTCGCCGCTGCGGTCCTGACCTGGCGGCGCCATCGCCTGGCCCCGCTACTCGCCTGCGCGACCGGCGGGGCCTTGATCGTCTGGCTCGCCGTCGAGATCGCCATCGTGGGCTACACCAACAAACCTCCGCTACAGGCTTTCTACCTTGCGCTCGGGGCAGCGATCGTGCTCGTCGGCGTCCGTTGGCTGCGCCACACGAAATCCTTAGGACCGGCGCTGGGGGCGGGGCCCGGCGACAGGCTCCGGCCAAGGGCATGACCGGCGATGGCTTCCACCGCAGCTTCGCAGTACGCGCCGCACCAGCGCTCGCCGCGCTGCTGGCCCTTGCCGCGCTCGGCGGAATCCTGTTGCGCTCGACCTATGCGCGGGAGACGTCGACCTGGGCGGCGCAGGGAACTGGCCAGGACTGGGTGAACTTGCTGGTGGTGGTTCCGTGGATGGCACTGTCGGGGCATCGGGCCGCGCGCGGGTCGCGGCGGGCCCTGCTACTGCTCGGCGGCGGACTTGTCTACCTGGTCTACGGTTTCCTGGCATATGCCTTAGCGGTGCACTTCAATGTGCTGTTCCTGCTCTACTGCGCGGTACTCGGGCTGTCGTTCTTTTCGCTGGCCAGCCTGGGCGGCGTCCTGCAAGGTAGCATCGTGCCGTCGTGGTTCGTTGCGGAGCGTGTGCCGGTGCGGCTGGCTGGCGTCACCCAGGTGGCGTTCGGGGCGCTGTTCGCGCTGATCTGGCTGTCGGAAATCGTGCCAGCGCTGCTCCGGGGCGCGCCGCCGCCGAGCGTGGTGGAAGCGGGCCTGCTGACCAACCCGGTGCACGTGCTCGACCTGTCGCTGCTGCTGCCGGGGCTTCTGCTCTCCGGCATCTCGCTGCTGCGGCGTCGCCCGCTGGGCCTCTTACTCTCGCCGCTAATGCTCGGGTTCGCCGCGCTGATGGTGTCTGCGATCGGCGGCATGGTGCTGGTGATGGCGCTGAGGCGCATTGCTGTCCAATGGGCACTGGCCGTGTTGTTCGCGATGGTCGCGGCGATGACGTTCGCCGTTCTGGCGAAGTTGCTCAGAGCGGTTCGATCTGAGGCTGAGCAGTAGCCCCAGTTGAAGTGCCATTTTTCCTTCGCGGAGATGATCCGCGGCGCGGGTTTCGGGATCTCCTTCAGCTTGAGGACCTCGGGAGAGCCGAATCTGCGGTAGACGATCGCCTTCATTTGTCCTCCCACAATCTGGCGGAGAATAGTGCCATCCGCATGTTTCGCTGCTCCACGAAATAGAAAACGCTTTGCAACGATCATGAAACGCGGGAGGGCTGACGGACCTGCGCCACCGCTGCCCGACGGATGGCAAAGGTGCGACGGGAAAGTGACCGAAACGGCGCGCGATTCTATCGGGCCAGTGAACGGCGCACGCTCCGTTCACGGATTGGTTGAGAAACGCTTTCGATCTTCTTGCACAAACGTTCCACGCGCGCCACCCGCACACCTCTATTGTCGCGACGATTCCGGAATATCCACACCAGAAAGGAACCATGACGATGACGACAAAATCCAAGTTTGTTCATAACTCGTCGCGCATATCGCAGTCCGCACGGCTCTTCGTCGGCGCACTCACCGTGGCCACGCTGATGATCGGCGGTTGTCACCCATCGACCGACCCCATGGGGCAAGCGCAAGTTTCCGTTCTTGCCCTCTCGACGTCCGATGTAGCCAAGGTCAACCTCACCGTGACCGGCCCGGCCTTCTCCCCGCCCATGGTGTTCTCGCTATTCAAGCAAAGCAACCTGTGGGGCGGCCTGCTTGGCGGCTTGCCCGCGGGTGGCAATGCCATGTTCACGGCCAGCGCGTCCGACAACACGGGAGCGGAAATCTTCCACGGCCAGGCCACCAACGTGACCATCGTGGCCGGCCAAGTCGTGACGGTCGTGATTACCGCACAGCAGACAAGCGCGCCCACGCCCTTCAGCAACGCCACGCCCGTCATCGACGCGCTCGTGGTTTCGGCCACGGACGTGGTTCCGGACGCCGTGGTGCAACTGCAAGCAACCGCGCACGACCCGAATCCTGGCGACACCATCACGTACTTGTGGACCGCGGCGGCTGGGACGCTGTCGGCCACCAACACGCCAAACGTGAGTTGGACCGCGCCCGCGAGCGAAGGCAGCTACGAGCTTGACATCAAGGTGACGGACAATCACGGCGCCTCGGCCACGACCTCGGTAACCATCCATGTGGCGAATGCCAACGGCAAGGGTCAAGCCGCGGTCACGGTGCAGTTCAACCAGTGGCCGGTCGTGAACCAAGTCACCGCGACCCCGGCGTGGGTCGTGCTTGGCCAGCGTACCGCGCTTGTCGCATCCGCCGTCGATGGCGACAACGATCCGCTTACCTACGCGTGGACCAGCTCCTGCGCCGGCACGTTCAGCGACACCACTGCGGCGCCCTCGTTCATCCTCTCGGGTCAGCCGAGCACGTCCGCCTGCACCTTGACCGTCACGGTCAGTGACGGCCGCGGCGGCAGCACCACCGGCGACCTGACGGTTTCGGTGGGCGGGCCCACCGTGAACCAGGCGCCC
>PMLB01000048.1 GCA_003158735.1 Myxococcales bacterium
GTTTTGGCGTGACGAGTGCCAGAATGTGCTCGACCACCGCGCTGAGGCTCGTTGACTCGTGGCCGCGTTCCTTGCCGCGCGCGACGATTGCGGCGATCACTTTTGGGTTCTTCATGGCGTGCTTGCGCCCGGGAATATCGTACTCCGCCTGACACGCCGCGAGCAACTCATCGAAGAGCGCAGGGCCAAGCTCATTGCGAAGCGTGGTCTCCAAATCCACTTTGAAGCAGCAGTACGTCGGCGTGAGTTTGTTCGGCCAGTCTTCTTGTGCCGCGCCAACGATGCGCAGGAGTCGCCGATTGTCCGCAGGGTCGTGTTTGCCCTCAAGTGGCTTTTTGCACTCGACACACGTCCCGGTGGCTTCCCCTTTCCCTGCGTCCGAGTCCCAAACCAAGTAGACGGGAATACCGAACTCCCGAAAGATCAATGCTGGACGATCAAGGCTGCGTTTTCCCCCAACCGGGATGACCGAGACGCCGCTCGCCTCCAAGTCGATGCCACTTGCGTTCGCTGCACCCATGATGGCCGCGCAGTCATCCTCACCCTCCACAAGGACGACCGCTCGTGCAAAGAACCCTTCGTTCACGTGCGGCGTCATCAGCGCCTGCAAGCGGTGCGCGAGTGTGGTTGCCGTATACTCTGGGCCGGTTCCGCCACCAGCATCCCACACGAGTCGCGCAATCCGGTCGAGCGTCGTGCTGACGACCTTGGTCTGTTTTGGCTTATCGTTCCCGTTTGGATCTTTGCGCAGCAAGCGCACCTGGTCAAAGCGGTCAATATCTACAAAGAGGGGCGAGTGCGTCGCGTAGATGACCTGTGTATGCTTCGCCACGCCGGGTGTCTTTCCACGCGAGAGCTGCAGAAGGATTTTCGCGAAGTGGCGCTGGCGATTCGGGTGCTGATACAACTCCGGCTCCTCGATGGCCAACACGAGGTTGGGAAGAACCTCGGCGGGCGTAGTCATCTCCCCTGCGGAGGCCGCCCCGCCGTCTGTCGGAGCGGCGACACCGGGGTCCTCGGCTTCCTTCTCCTCGGTCCTTGCGGGTGTCGCTTGCGCCTTTGTGAGGTGTTGCAGCATGGTCATGATGAACGCGCGCTGCAAGCCATGCCCCGTCCGGTGGACGGCGGTAGCGTATTGGTCCTCGATGAGGTGGATGTCCGCCTTTGGTAGGTCCATGGTTATGGGCGCGGCCGGCAGCCACCCCAGTGTGACGGACGCTTCGGGCACGTACGTATGCAAGGTCGTGGAGAGTTGTGTCGCCAGACCTGTGAGTTCATCCATCTTGTTCGGGTCGATGATCGCGTCGTATTTCCGCTGCGTTTCTTCCTGCAAATCCTGCAACTCCTTCTTGCCGGCGAGTGCGTTCCGCACGACCATATCCATGAGCACGGTCAGTGGCGATCCCCGTCCCTCCAAGGCGTCGTCCGCCGCATCACGGACTGCCGGGATGAACAAGAACCGCGTGAATTGCCCAAGGTAGCCTTGGGCTACTTCCTTGAACCCGAAGAAGTTTCCAGCATCACGCTGCCGTGTGCAGTCCGCGGCGTGCGCTGCCTCCCAGGCCACCAGGGCCTCTTCGGCCGCCCCGAGGTTCGTCCAGGCGGGGAGGTCAGCGTACTTAGCGTCTGAGCGCAGCGCCTTGTACCGTTCCTTTGCGGTTTGCCCACGATCCTTGATCGTCAAACCTTCTCGCGCTGCAAGGAACCCCCCATGCTGGAGTGACGCGCCGTGGTACGAGGAGGATACTCGTCCCTCCTCGTTTCGGATCACGCGTTCCACCGTTAGCGTGTCACCTTGCAGGTACGGGTCGAAGCGCTCCTTCGCCGCCGGGCACAAGTCGCGGAATGTGACACCTATGACGATCTCTTCGTTCGTGTCCTCGTTGTAGAAATCACCAACGTCGACTCTCGCGCTCGCGTCATAAAACAGCTCCAGTGCGCGCAGAAACGATGACTTCCCTGCGCCGTTTGGCCCCACGATGGCCGTGAGGTCGCTACACGAGATCTGTTCATCGAGCACTGACCGGAAGTTCTTCACGTGGACTGACTGGATGATCATTCTTGCCGACCTCAACGAATCCTGGTGCAACGATAACTGTCTTTGATGCGGGCCGCGAAGAACCGGCCCTCGGAGGGAGCGGCCTTGAGTCCAACATGCACTGCCTCAGGGACGTTTGCGTACTGATATACGCTTCCGGTGTCGAACTCGATCTCAAGGACAAGCATCCGCTTGTCGTAACCCACGGCTTTGAGGTTGCTGGACTTCACCGCTTCACGCTGCATGGCTGCACCACCCTTGAACCTAGAAACGTCTTTAGCGAACAATGTTCCCAGTTCTATGGTTCTACAACATAGAACCGAACAAAGCAACCATGCGACCGCCACATCTGCCTTTCGGTGAAGGCCCTTCGCCACGTCCCGGCCAACCGTCGAGCGCGAGATCGACCAACACTTCAGGGCGTGATGCACGCGCAACGTGTTCCCCGCACGCGTGTCGAGTGCCGTAGCGGGGTAGGCCGCAAAGAGGTACTGTCCTTAGCGGTTCGGTAGTTCAATGAAGACGATATTGGCGGCGATGCAGTTGGGGACTGCGCACAAAGCTGCTCTGCCGC
>PMLB01000090.1:0-13334 GCA_003158735.1 Myxococcales bacterium
TCTCGATGAACGTCGAGTTGTCGATGGGAATCGAGATGGTCACTCCCTTGGGGAGCTGGTCCCGGAGCTTTTCCACCAGGGCCTTCACCCGGTGGGCGACCTCGACCGTGTTCGAGCCGGACTGCTTGCGCACCAGCATGGTGATGGACGAAGTGCCGTTGAGGGTGGAGTAGGAACGCCGTTCCTCCGCGCCGTCTTCCACCCGGGCCACGTCCCCGATGCGCACCGGCGCGCCACCCGCTGCGGTGATGATGATGTCCTCCAACTCGCGCGCCGAGTACACCTGGCCACGCGTCTTGACCGATAGCTCGCTTGCGCCCACGTCCAGGCGGCCGCCCGGGATCTCCACGTTCTGCGCAGCCAATGTCTGCACCACATCACCCACCGCCAGGCCATACGATTCCAGGCGGCGCGGATCGATCCACACGTGGAATTCCCGTTCCTGGCCGCCGATGATGTCCACACCGCCAACGCCGTTGATGGCCTGCAAGCGCTGCTTGAGGTTGTCTTTGGCCAGCGAGGTGAGATCGCGCTTGGGCAAAGGACCAGCCAGCGCCAGCGACATCACCGGCGCGGCGTTGATGTCCAGGCGCTCGACAATGGGTGGCTCCAGATCCTTGGGCAAATTCTTGAGCGCGCTGGAAACCTTGTCGCGCACGTCTTGCACCGCCTGGTCGGCTTTGCGTTCCAGCTCGAATTGCACGAAGAGCAGACCCACGCTTTCCATCGAGGTAGAGCGCAGGGTCTTGATGCCGTTCACGGTGCTGACCGCTTCCTCCAGCTTGTCGATGACCCGCGATTCAATGGTTTCCGGATCGGCGCCTGGATACACCGCGGTCACGGTGACGATGGGGAACTCAACGTCCGGCATCATGTCCAGTGGGATCTTGGGATAGGCCCAGACACCGAACACCGCCAGCACGCCCACCATCACGGTGGCGAAGACCGGACGGCGAATGGAGACATCAGCGAGCTTCATGGCTAGTTCCCTGGCAGGCGCACGCGCTTCTTGATCTTGCCGGTGTCGGTTGTCGTGAGGGCAGGGGCGCCGCGCGGGCGCAAAGTGACCTCCGCGTACAGGCCAGAGCGCAGGCTGTGGTCGCGGTTGGGGATCTCCACTATGGCGGAGAAAGTGCGGGTGTGCGGATCAGACGAGGAAACCACGCGCGTGAGGCGCAGGTCCAGTTCTTGGCCGGTGGCTGGCAGGCGCACGTGCACGGGCGAGCCCACCGTTACCTGGGCCATATCAGAGGAGGGCACTTGGATGCGCATGTCCACTGGATCGATCTCCTCGATGGTGACGAGAGGCGTGGCCGGCATGACCGATGCGTACTCGCCCTCGTTGACGAAGCGTTTGACGATGAGCCCGTCAAATGGTGCGCGTATCACCGAGTCGCTTAAGGCCTTCCTGGCCATGGCCACCGCGGTCTCGGCAGCGGCCAGGCCGGCCTTGGCGCCCTTGTAGCGGGCATCGACCATGTCGAATTGGCTCTGGGGAACAGCTTTTTCCGCCAGCAGCGACTTGAGGCGATCCCAGTCCAGCTTGGCAGCGTCGAGCTGGACCTTGGCGCCATCGCGCGCGGCCTCGGCCTGCTGGGAGCGCAGAATGAAGTCGCGCGTGTCGAGAGTCACCAGGGGCTGGCCCTGCTTGGCCATGTCGCCCTCGCGCACGTGCACGCGTGTGACCGCGCTGGATACCTTGGGCGTGAGCGTACTCTTGCGGTGGGCCTCGGTCGTGCCTGACAAGAACGGGCTGGCGCTTCCGGCCGCAGCAGCGGCTGGATCGGCGGCGGCCGCAGGGGCGGGCGCTGGCGCGGGCGTCGGGGCCACTGGCGCGGGCGTCGGGGGTGCAGGCGCGGCTGGTTGAACCGCTGTCGGCCCGGGCAGACGAGCAACCTCGGAACTACCCTGGCACGAGACCGTGGCAAGAACGAAGAGCACAACGAAGAGCGGGCGAGCGGTCATGATAGACCTCGGTTGTGGGGTTGACAGTGCGTGGCTGGAAATCGCGGGAGTCACAGAGTGCGGCCTTCGAGCGGGTTCTGCTGGCCGATGGCGCGGGCCAGGTTAGATTGGGCGATGAGGCTGTCGTAGGTGGCGGCCTGAAGCTGGCCGCGCGCGGTGGTGAGCTGGTTCTCGGCGTCGAGCACGTCGAACGAAGTGTTGTCCCCGCTCTCATAGCGCTTCTGCTCGATGCGGAAGTTCTCTTCGGCTTGTTCGACGGCGTCGCGAGCTACGGTCAGAGCCTGAGCCGCGGTGGTCGCGTTGACATGCGCACTGCGGGTTTCCAGGCGAATCATGTCCTCGGCCTTGCGTCGCGCTGACAGGGCCTGGGCCATGCGCGCTTTGGACTCGTCCATACCGTAGTAGGTGCCGCCGCCTTCCCAGATATCCCAGGACGCGGTGGCGCCGATGAACCACGCGTTCGTGGGGTTGAACTGGGATCCAACGCTGTGGGTGTAGTTGGCCACCGCGTTGACCTGGGGGAGCATCTTGGACTTGGCCAGACTCACGCCCGCCTCGGCTTGATCAATGCGCTTGGCGATTTCCTTGATTTCCAGGCGGTCGGCCACGGCGCGGTTCTCGGCCTGGCTGGCGGGAATCAGGGGACCAACAGCAACCTCAGTAGTCTTGTCTGCCGGATCGATGGGGCTGTCAGGCGGCAAGCCCATGAGTCTGGCCAGTTGACCACGCGCCAACACCACGCCACCGTTGGCCTGGATCAGGCGCTGCTTGGCTGCGGCCAGACCCAGCTCGGCGCGCAGCAAGTCGTTGCGGCCCACGGTTCCTGCTCGGTAGAAGGATTGCGCGCGCTTGACCTGGGCATCGATGTTCTCGACGGACTTCTGCGCCACATCGGCCATGCGCATGGCCTGCAGTACGCGGTAGTAGGCCTCGGTCACCTGGAAGGCGACGTCGCGGCGGGCGCTCTTGCGCTGGATCTCGGCCACGTCCACGCCCAGCTGGCGCAGGGCATATCCTTCCTTGATAGTCCACAGCGAGGTGAGGGGCTGGGCCAGGGTGGCGCCCACCGACCACGTCCACTGGTCGCGGATGTTCGGGAACGTTGCGGACGGAGGGAGAAGGCTGTTCAAGCTGCCGAGGTTGAACGGCAACGCCTTGTCCCACCTCTGGATTCCAGCATCCATGTGCAGCCTTGGCCCGAATGCGCCGCGCGCGCTCTTGCTTTGGGCCGTGGTCGCGTCCACTTCCAGGTTGGCGCTGGTGATGTCCGGATTGCCCTGCAAGGCCACGTCAATACACTTGGCCAGGGACATGGGTTCAGCGGCCGCAGTCCCGACTGCCAACAGCGACAGCGCCAACAGTGTGAAGGTGATCTTGGTGGCACTCATTTTCTCTTGGCTCCCGCCTTGGAATTTCCCGACACGCCATGGAAGAAGAAATCGCGCACCAGGGGCGCGCGGTCGGCCAGATTCCCCTGTTCCGCCCTGGCCACCCAGCCGTGCAAGAGGCCGAACACCATGCCGACCAGTAGGCGCGCCACCAGCTCTGGATCGTGACCGCCCAGCTCCTCGGGCTTGGCGTTCTTTCTCATCCAGTCAGCCAGGCCGAGAATGCGACGCTCGAAGTTTTCGTGAAAGGATTGACCGTGGCTGTCACCCGGGCAGTGGCCGCTCTCGGCCTCCGCCGAGTGAAAGGTGAGCATCAACGCGCGCCGCTTTTCGACCAGCTCAAGCTGTCGCACCAACAAGATCTCGAAGCGCTGCGGGAAGGTCAGATTGCTGGGCANNGCCGTGTAGCCAGCCTCGGCCGCGATGTCCTGCATGGTGGCGTCGTGCACGCCGATCTCCACAAAGGCCCGGCTGGCCGCGTCCACGATGTCCTCGCGGGTTCGCGCGATCTCTCGTTCACGTCTTTGGGGTGCCTTCATTTTGAACCCTCAGTTGGCAAACACAACGGAGATTCAGTGTGTCGAATGGCCATTCGATTGTCAATACGAATCGATTGACATGGCAGCCGAGCCAACCCGCGTCTTTGCTGGCCACCCAACCGGCCGCCGACGTTGTAGAGTGCGGCCACAGGCGCTGCCGTGTCATCCCTCCGCGGAAGAATCGTGCTGCTGGTAGCCGCCGTTGCTCTCTTCGCCGGCGCGGCCGGCGCGCGCCCTGTGCCAGCCGTGAGCCCGCGACAGCCGCTGCCCATGAGCCACAAACGCCACATCGCCAAAGACATGAAGTGCCGAGCCTGTCACCAGGGCGTGGAGGGGGAGGCCCTGGCGTCGTTTCCCACCCTGGCCGATTGCATGGACTGCCACAAGACGCCGCAGGGCCACGATCCCGCCGAGCCCGAGGTGCGGGCTTTCGCGACAAGCGGCCAAGATCTCGCATGGGTGCGACTCAACCGCCTGGCTGGGCATGTCTATTTTTCGCACGCGGCGCACGTGACCCTGGCCAGCATGAAGTGCGAGGATTGTCACCGCGACATGCACACAGTCGATCGCGCGCTGACCGAGGCCGACATGCACCAGAACATGGGTGCGTGCGTCGCCTGCCACCGCAACAGACACGCCAGCCTGGACTGCCTGGCCTGCCACAAGTGATGCATGAGTCGATTCGGCCGACGTGAACTTCTGAGTGGCGCCGCGCTGGCGGGCGCCGCGGCTTTGGGCTGTGGCCCGGGCAAGGATTCCTATCGCATCGACAAGCCGTCCGTGCCAGGGGGCCGCGGGCGCGCCGGCGAAGAGCGCTGGGTGCTTTCCACCTGCGCCCTGTGCGACGCCGGCTGCGGGATCAAGGTGCGCGTGGTGGAGGGTAGGGCAGTCAAGATCGAAGGCAACCCGGAGCACCCGGTGAACCGCGGCGGTCTGTGCAGCCGCGGCCAGGCCGCCCTGCAGGCGCTCTATCACCCGGAGCGTGTGCGTTCACCCCTGCGACGGGGGGGTGAACGCGGCGAGGGTAAATGGAAGCCGGCCTCCTGGGACGAAGCCATCGGCGAAATCGTGGCGAAGCTGGGCAAGTTGCGCGCTGCCGGCCATCCCGAACGCCTGGTGTTGATCGACGGCGACACGGCCAGTTTCACCTACGACCTGTGGACGCATTTTCTCTTGGCATTCGGCAGCCCCAACCACATCGGAATGGGATCGGCTCGCGCCGCTGGCGTCAAGTTGGCCACCCTGTATACGCAGGGCCGCTACGGTCTGCCGGCACACGATTGGATCCGGGGGCGCCTGGTGCTAGCCATGGGCACGGACCTGCTCGAATCCTCTGACCAGGCCATGCAGTTTCTCGCTGCGGCCAGCGTGGATCGCCCGCGCGTGATCTGCGTGTCGCCGCGCCGGCCGGGCTGCCGTTTCGATGAATGGATCCCGATTGCGCCAGGGGGCTACGGGGCGCTGGCGCTCTCGCTGGCCCATGTGCTGGTCCGCGATGGACTGGTCGACAGGGACTTTCTGCGCGATTTGGTCTCGGGCTTTTCCGCGTGGCGGGACCAGGCCGGTGTCGAGCAGCCGGGATTCGAGGCGTTGATCCGGGCGGCATATGCGCCGGAGCAGACGCAGGAAGTGACGGGCATTGCCGCAGCCACTGTCGATCGGCTGGCCCACGCGCTTGCCCAACAGCGCCGGGTGGTGGTGGCCAGCGACGGAGGCGCGACTGCGGCCAGCAATGGGTTGGCCACGGGCATGGCCATCGCGGCACTCAATGTGCTGCTCGGAAATTCGGAGGGAGGCGGAATCACAGGAGTGCAAGAGTTTGCAGTTCCGCACTGGGAAGCGCCAGCGGTCGATGCGGTCGCGGCCGCCGGCACTGCGGCCCCGCGCATCGACGGCGCAGGGACGGCGGCTTGTCCGCTCGGGCGCAGCCGCGTGCAAGCCGTTCCTGCGGCCATCACCAATTCCGAGCCTTATCCGGTCGAGGCCCTGTTTTTGCTCGGCACGGATGCCCTGGCCACGTTGCCAGGACGGAAGGCATGGCATGCGGCCCTGAACCAGGTGCCCCTCCTGGTGAGAGTCAGTTCGTGGCTCGACGAAAGCGCACAGCAGGCGGACTTGGTGCTGCCCGAGTCCTTGCCTCTCGAAACCTTGGACGTGGTCAGGTGCGCTCCGCCGGCAGGCGAGTGGGTGGTGGGTCTGAGGCAGCCCGTGGTGGCGCCCTTGCAAGACACGCGACAGGCTGGCGATGTCATCATCGCAATAGCCGCCGGGCTGGGCGGATCAGTCGGCCGCTCGCTGCCTTGGAAGAGTTATTCAGACGCCTTGGCCAAGTCGCTGCCGGCGGGGAGCGTGGCTGACATGAAAGAGAAGGGCGGTCGTTGGGACGAGCCCAAGACCGACTTGCCTGCGCGCCTCTCGCGCAAGTTCGAGATCTGTTCTCAGGCAATCGCGGCGCGCATGGCAGGAGCCGCCGACAGCGCGAAGGCCTCGCGGGCCTGGCCGTGCAAGGGCCTGCCTGCGTGGGAGCCGCCCAGATTCTCCGGCGATGCGCTGCGCTTCCCCTTGCACCTGGTACCCTACCGGCCGGTGCAGTTTGTCGAAAATGGCGGGCGCTTCCTCTCCTGGCTTAGTGAGCTGCCCCTGGTATCGGGCAATCCCTGGCTGCTGCGCGCGGAGATCAATCCTGCCGATGCTGCGCGGCTCGGTGTGGCCGAGGGTGACCAGGTGCTGGTTCAATCTTCGCTTGGCTCGTGCCCAGCCATCGCGCAGGTGAGCGACGGTGTCCGCGTCGGCGCGGTGGCCATGGCCTTGGGCAAGGATGGGGTTGCCGATCTGGTGGTGCCCGACGAAGACCGCTGGTCAGGTGTGCTGGCCTGGCAAGGCACACGCGTGTGCGTGAAGAAGATCTCATGAAGCGCGACCCATTCGACGACGACACGCGCGACTCGCGACGCAAGCTTCTGGCGGCGCTGGCCGCCTCAGCCGCGGGCGCGATGGTCGGTTGCGCGCGAGCCGTGGCCGGGCCGAGCGCGCCACCTGTTCCCGCGCCCAGTGAACCTCGCCGCAAGTGGGGTCTGGTGATCGATCTCGACCGCTGCGCCCGCTGTGCCGGGTGCGTGGTGGCTTGCCAGCAGGAGAACAACGTGGCGCCTGCCGGCGCGAAAGCCGCGGCTCGCACGCGCCCGATCCATTGGATGGATTTTCTGCCGCCCGCGTCCGGAAGTTTGGCGGCCACACCCATTCCCTGCATGCACTGCGAGGACCCGCCTTGCGTGAAGGTCTGCCCCGTGGGCGCGACCTACCAGACTGCCGAGGGCATTACCGCGCAGATTTGGGAACGCTGCATCGGTTGTCGCTATTGCATTGTGGCCTGTCCCTATTCGCGTCGCTATTTCAATTGGAGCAAGCCAATTTGGCCAGGCGATGATCCGAGCAGTCTCAATCCCGACGTGGCTCCGCGGCCGCGCGGCGTAGTGGAAAAGTGCACCCTGTGCCACCACCGCATTCGCGCCGCGCTCGAGCGCGCGCGCCTGGACGAGGAACCGCTCAGCGACGAAGCCTTGCGTCGGCTGCCGGCTTGCGCCCAGTCCTGTCCCGCCCAGGCTATCACATTCGGCGATCTGGCTGATCCCGCGTCCGAGGTGGCGCGTTTGGCGGCAAGCCCGCGCGCCATGCGACTGCTTCCCGAGGCCGGCACGCGGCCCAAGGTCATCTACTTACGGGAGAGCAAGTGAAGGTACGAAGATTCCTTGTGTTTCTCACGGCGCTGGTCACCGTCGGTGCCTACGCCTGGGTTCGGCAGGCTGTGCAAGGCGACGCGGCTACTGACCTGCACACCATTGGCGCGGGCGGCGTGGTGTGGGGCTTGTATGTCGTGGGCGACGGCTTCTTCGCCAGCGCGGCTTTGGCCATGCTGGCCGTGGCCTGCGTGATGCGCGTGCGGCGACTGCGGGACATGGAAAGCGTCACCCGGATGGCCCTGCCTCTCGGGATCGCGGGCCTGCTGGCCTCGCTCGGCTGCGTGATGGCTGATCTGGGCCGCCCCATGGCCACCATGGTGAACTTGCCGTTGGTCGGACGTCCGCACTCGCCGTTCTTCGGCACGTTCACTGTGGTGGTAGGCGCGTCGCTTTTGGCGACTGTGGTGCACCTGGCATTGGCCAGCCGGCCAGGATGGGCCGAGCGGGCGCACACGGCAAAGCGATGGTGGTGGTTGTGGCGCCGGTTGGCCTGCGGGTGGAAAGCGACAGCGTCGGCCAAGCGGCGCCGAGAGCGCGTCGACTTCTGGCTGTCGCTTGCGCTGTTGCCTTTGCTATTGGGTGGCTTTGTCATTCTGGGCATCGTGTTCGGCGTGAGGGCTGGACGTCCGGCGTGGCAAGGCGCATTTGCAGTGGTCACCTTCGTCGTGTCCGGGGGTGCGGCTGGTTGCAGCCTGTTGCTGCTGGCTGCGCATGCGTCCCGACGGGCGAGCGTTTTGCTGGCGCGCGCACTGGCCGTGTTCACTGGCCTCACGGTCCTTCTTGTAGTGTCGGGAGAGATCCTGGCGCTGCGCACGCCGTATCTGTCCGTGCATCGCTATGCGCGTGCGCTGCTCGACGGGCCGTGGAGCAGGCTCTTTTGGACGGAACTAGGTTTGCTCTTTCTAGCCGGGATGGTCAGCCTGGCCATGGCGTGGCAGAAGAAGGTCTCCATCGTTCTCGCGGCGGCAACGGCATTGCTCTCGTGCGCGGCCGTGTTTCTTGAGCGCTTTCTGGTGTTGGTGGCATGGCAGACGCACGGCCTGGGGCTGCCCTGGCCAGCTGGCGCGTATCACCCGACGTCGATCGAATGGTCAGTGCTGGTCGGGGTAACCGCCGCGGCTATGCTGGTCTTTCTTTTCCTGGCCAAGGTTTGCCGCGCAGAAACCGGCGACGCGCCTGCGCCCGCCAGTCCCGCGCCCACCGGCCGCCTGCTTCGCTCGTTGGTCACCGCGGCCTGCCTGATTCTGGGCTTGGCCGCCGCCGCTTCAGGCTTGGCCTTGTCCGCCGGTTTCGCCAGCGCACCCTTTCTCGATCCCATCTTGCCCGGCAGCCCGCTGGTTTTCCTCGCAGGTCTGTTCGTGATGGGGCTGGCCGCAGTCGCCTACGAACTGATCCCGGAGCGGGAAGTCCGTAGCGGCGCCAAGACCTGAGCCGCCAGCATTTGCGCTAGCAGCGAAAGTCCGTCATCCTGAAGTCGTGGTTGCCGCGAGCAAGCTTGTCGACGAACTGGCCAAGGCATTGGCCGCACGCCCCGAGATCTACGAGGCGTACCTCTTCGGCTCTCAGGCGCGCAGGGATTCCCAGCCGCACAGCGATGTGGACGTGGCGGTCTACGTCGATCCGACAGCGCCCATGAACGCGGGTTTCGGGATCGACTGCGAGATCGCGGCGGATCTAATGAAGGCCCTCGGAACCAACGACATCGATGTCGTTCTGCTCAATTGCGCGGGACCGCTGCTCTATCACCGCGTGCTCCGCGACGGCATTCGCGTGTTGGCGCGAGATCTGGTAGCCGCCACCCGGCGCGAGGCGATGGCTCTTTCGCGCTACTGCGACTACTTGCCCCAGCTCGCCAAGATCGAGAACGCCGAGCGACTGCGCCTGGAGCAGGAAGGAGCGGGCCGATGAACCCGGGAAAGCTCGACACGAAGACGCTGCGGCGTCACCCCATCAGATCGAAATGCGTCGTCGAGTCGGGTATGCCAAGATGCAGAGATGCACCTGACGACGGAACGCGATCCGATTCACCGTGAAGAAGGTGGCCACGCTCGACGGGCTGGACTCCCTGCTGGGTTGGCGGGCGTTCTTCTTTGGTCCGGTCTTCTCGCGGCGGGCTGCGCCCCGGCCACGACTAGCGGGAGCGTGGGGCAGGATGCGGCGGCCGCTGGCTCGGGCGGCACCTGTCTGGGTTCAGGCGGTTGCGCCGGCAGGAGCGACGCAAGCGTGGACGCTCCCGTGGCCGGGACTGGCGTTGGTGGTTCGACCGGCGCAGGTGGCGTGACGAGTACGGCAGGCGTGGCGGCGGGCGGCGCGACGAGCGTCGGAGGCGTGGTGGCGGGCGGCGCGACGGGTGTGGGAGGCTCGACCGGGACGGCGGGCTCGACCGGAACGGCCGGCTCGACGGGCAAAGGTGGCAGCGGTTCGGCCGGGACCTCGGGCACGAACTGCGGCGGTTCTGGCGGCTGCGGGGGCAGCGGGGCGACTGCCGACGCAGGCAGCGACGTACCCGTGGATGCGCCCTTGGTCTGCATTGGTCCCACGGTTTCCGAGGACCCTTCTCTGCGCAGTCCCGCACCCCGTCCCGACGCAGGCACTTTCCCCTGCACCAGCGCCAAGTGGGCGTTTACCGATGGCGTGTGCTGTGCCCAGTACTGCAGCAACGATGACAAGTCTGAGAACTGCGACTCTTGCGGGGGACCAGGCTCGGCTCAATGCACGGTGGTCAACAGCAAGCCATGCGCCTCGGGTCGATGGCCGGAAGTCCATTGTGTCAGTGACAACGAGCCCTGGCACTATTCCCGCTCGACGCATTTCGGGCTGACCTCAGGTGGTGCCTGCGCATTCGGTCTCTATGGGCTCTGCACAATGAGCTTCACATTCACGGACAAGCAGCTCGGGGGCGACTGCAGCACTTTCTGCGGACTGTATCCGGATCTCTGCCGCGACCCCGACACCACCACGCTGCGTGGGAACTTTGCGGCTCCTGACGGCGACTACTACACGCAGTTCTGGCCCAGCCTTCCAGGCGACAACGACAACTACTTGAGCTGTGGCGAGTGCTTCCAGCTTGTGCGCACCAAGAAGGATGGCACTTTGTACCTGCCGGGAGAGACTGGCTACACGCCGCCGATCACACTCCAGATCGTGGATTCCTGCCCCTGCGCGGCCAATTCCAAGTGGTGCTGCGGCTCGGGACGTGACCATTGCGCCGAGGTTTCGGATTTCGCATACGGCTGTCCGCTTTTGCCTTCGACGAAGACATCGATAGTGCCGCTCGACCACGACCCCCTGCCCAACGAGAGCCTGCACCTGGACCTTTCGGACATCGCCATGTCACGCCTGCAAACGGGTGACGCCAATGGGATGATGGTGGATGGCGTGATCCCAACCCGGTACCGTCGCGTGCCTTGCCCGGTGAAGGGAAACATTCACATCCTGCTGAGGAATGGGGGTGAGTACTACTTTGCTTTCAGCGTGGTCAACGTTGCGGGCATGGGCTCGCTGGTGCAGGTCGAAGCCAGGCTCCCGTCCGGTGACTGGGTGTCGTTGAAACGAGATCCAAACTACTTGTCGTTCCAACCGCAGGAACGCTTCGGCACCTGGGTCCTTCCGCAAGGGGCTGGGCCATTTGCGCTGCCCTTGGCCCTGCGATTCACGGATCCATCAGGACGCTCGGTGGTGTCGGAACAAGCTTTGAAGAGTTGGACTCCACCAGCTACCACCGACACGAACCTGATTAAGTTTTACAGCAACAACTACTTCATCGACACCGGCGTGCAATTCTAGGACGCTAGAACCAGCCCGCCGCGCGTGCGCCCAGCAGGAACACCGCGCTCCACGCGCCGGCGGCCACGTCATCCATCACCACGCCCCAGCCCTCGGGCAGGCTTTCAGCGGCGCGCGCAGGCCACGGCTTGAATTGGTCAAACAGCCGGAACAACGCGAAGCCCGCCACAAGGCCGATCCAATTCGCCGGCGCCGCAAGCAAGGTGACGAGCACGCCGGCCACTTCGTCGATGCAGACGATCTGTGGATCCTTGATCCCGAGTCTGCGCACGACTTGATTCGACGCCCACACGCCGACTGCAGCGATCACTGCGGCCGCGACCGCAACCGCAGGCACTCCACCGTAATGGACGAGCAGAAGATAGAGGGGAATCGCTCCTAGTGTGCCCGCAGTTCCTGGTGCCTTGGGCACGCGGCCGCAGCCGAACCAGATGGCCAGAATGTAGGCCACGCGATAGCTCACGACACTTCTCCCAGCATGTGGCGAACCTCTGGTGAATACTTCCCCTGTTCGTGTACCACCAGGGGCGCTTCAGTCTGCGTCTCCGCAACCAGCACTGATCGGCGCGCTTCGAAGCAGAAGCGACTGGGCCGCGCGCCGGTTTGCGCCTGCACCATGCGCAGCCGGGCCATGGTCAGTCCCCTGGCGGTCAGGGCCGCGCGCATTTCGTCGAGACGATCGGCCGGATAGATCGCAGCCAGCCGACCCTCGGGCCGCAGGGCCGCCTGGGCCACGTCAAGCCACTCGGCCAAAGTAAGTGCGACTTCGTGATGCGCCAGCGAGCGCTCGGCCTGCGGTGGCAACACGCCTTGGCCCAAAGGCCGGAACGGCGGATTGCTCGCCACCAGATCGAAGGCCGCGCGGGGCGCGCTCTCCGCGTGGCGCACGTCAGCTGTTACGACGGCGAAGCGCGCGCCGAATCCATTTGCTTCGACCGATCGAATCGCCAGGCCTGCGAGGCGCGGCTGGATCTCCACGCCCAAGCCAGTAGCTGCTGGATCGCGCGCCAGAAATAAGAAGGACAGCGCGCCCGTGCCGCAGCCAATGTCGAGAAAGTGGCCGTAGGGGGCCTGAATGAAACCCGCCAGCAGCACTGGATCCAGACTGGATCGGAAACCGTGCACCGGCTGGATCAACTTGACCCGGCCGCGCAAGAGCGTGTCGTGGGTGACGGCTTCCGACTCTGCTTCCGAATCGCGCGCGTCGTCGGCGGGGCTCATGCCTTGGGCAACACCGGCTCCTGGCCGGGATCGATGCGCGCCATCACCAGACCGGTGGCCAGCTTGGGCTGGAAGTAGGTCGACTTTTGCGGCAGCACAAAGCCCGCCTCACAAGCGTCCAGCACCTGGGCCACCTTGGTCGCGTTCATGAGAAACGCCGCTTGCACCTCGGAGGCGGCCACCCGACCCAGGGTTTCACGCAGATCGTGGCTGTAGGTCAGGTTCGACTGCTTGGCCATGGCCTCGGACCCGATGCCGAGCAGGGGTTCCAGCACCAGGCCGTGCAACACGCTCACGTCCAGGCGAGCGAGGGTGGGCGGGCCCAGGCGCGCCACGTCCGCATCGGCCCGCAGCTTGAGCCAGGTGGTTCCGCGCGCACCGGCGCGCCGTAAAGCAAAGGTCACGGCCTTTTCGCCCTCGTGGAGCAGGCGCTCTTCGATGGCGACCGCGTCCTCCTCGCTGCCTGACACGACCTCGAACCAGGGACGGCAGCGCTCGGCCAGCGAGGACAGCACTTCGGCGGACAAGCCACGCACCATGCGGTGGGTGGGCAGGACCAACAGGCCGGGATCCTCGGCGCGAGCGAAGAACATCACGCCCCAGTCAGCCAGCGAGCGGCCCAGCGGGACACCCGCGGGCCGCATGTCGTCGCGAATGGCGACCATGGTTTCATAGCGGTGATGGCCGTCGGCGAT
>PMLB01000090.1:13444-13606 GCA_003158735.1 Myxococcales bacterium
CGACAGCTCGATGAGCGAGATGAACCCATTGCGGGTGTATTGGTGCGGGCCAGCCGCGCCCGTGAATGTGAAAGTCTGTTCATAGCGATACAGGGCGGGGCGCGTGTCCTGGCGCAAGGTTCCCTCGGCCAGCCAAGCGTCGAGCTGCGTGCGCGCGTTGTC
>PMLB01000083.1 GCA_003158735.1 Myxococcales bacterium
CGAAATCCTCGATTCTCCCGAAAATGCCAACCCAGTGCCGGCCGGGCGTGAGTACATCGCGATGCAAGCCTTTGGACGGTTCGAAGAACAAACCCCGGTGTCCAGGCTCAATGGTGGCGCAACCGAGCACCGTGCTGACGAGGGCGATAATGACGAGGGCGCGCATTTTGTCTTCTCCTAGCTTAGGAAAAAGGGCGAGCAACATAGATCTGATCTGGTCCATGCGAGAATNNGGTGCCGAAGGGCGGAGCGAACCCTCCCAGGGTTCCCAGTTCGATCGGCCACCCAAACGTGGCAGAAATTCTGACCGGAGGCACTAGCCTTCGCTTGCCCGGATCCGCAAGAAGCAGACCAGGAAGACAGACCAGGAAGACAGACCAGGAAGCAGGGATTGACGGAGGTCTCTCTCATTGAGACAATATCGACGCTCTTGATGTGACTTTTTCGATATGGAGGACCTATGCTGAAGAGACTGCTTTGCCTTTCTTGTGTGCTCGCAATTGGTGCTGGATTCGTCGCGGGTTGTGGTGGCGGAACCGGATCGTCATCCACCGCGGTCACGTCCGTTGACGGCACCAAGCCCCTCAATACCTTGACTGCGGTCGAGACGACACAGCTTTGCAACGATACCGACGCGTACATGGCAAAGGTCGTGCCCAAGACGAACGGGTGCAAGCTGAGTGGGGTGATGGCCGCTGCTTTCGCCAGTCCGGCCAGCAACGCAGAGGCGCAGGCCGCATGCACGACTATCTACAACCAGTGTATGGCAGCTGGTTCGGGCACCCCCTGCGCGCCCCCTGCGACCTGCACCGAAACCTGTAACCCCATTCCTGCGACCTGCACGGCCACGGTCGCGCAGTTCTCGGCGTGCGTGACTGATACTTTAGTCGCGTACAACCAGGTTCTTGGCGCCATTCCCAGTTGCGGAGCGATCACCCTGGCGGATCTGTCGGATTCGACCGCCAGTGGTACCACCACGGACACCACGACAACCCCACTGTCTTGCCAGACCCTTGAGTCCGCGTGCCCCGGCTACTTCTCTGGCCCAGGGGGAAGCACCGGCATGCACCACTAGCCCGCAAATTCACATCTCCAAGGGCCAGTCCGTGGCGGACACGGCGCAGGCGTGTACAGAGGACCTCGATGCAACACAACCGATTGGCTCTCCTCTCATCCTTGTTCGCCGGCTTCTTGGCTGCATCGTCGGCTACCCCAGCCCGGGCCGGCCAGTACAAGAACTTTCGCGTGGCCGTGTACTGCGTGGTGGACGCCACCCAGCGCTTCGCCGACGAGAAGGTTCTGCAAGCGGAGTTCGACCGGGTCATGGCCCGGGTCAAGTTCGACAAGGTGTACCTCGAGGTGTACCGCAACAGGCGCTTCGCCGACGAGGCGAGCTTGGACAGGATCAAGAGGTTCTTCAGCGAGCGTGGCGTGATTGTGGAAGGCGGATTGACCCTCGCGGCGGGAGGCACAGGCGGGCAATTCGGCACCTTCGACTTCGAAAAACCCGAGGACCGAGCTGAATGCAAGAAGGCGGTCCAGATCGCTGCCCGGCACTTCGACTCGGTAATCTTGGACGACTTCTTCTTCTTCACCAGCAAGTCCGATGCGGACATTGCGGCCAAAGGCAAGCGGTCGTGGACCCAGTACCGATTGGAGACCATGCGCAAAGTGTCGACCGAGTTGGTGCTGAAACTGGCCAGGGCCATCAACCCCAAGATCAAGATGATCATCAAGTACCCCAACTGGTACGAGCACTTCCAGGGCCTGGGGTATGACCTGGAAGAACAGGCCCAGTGGTTCGACGGCATCTACACCGGCACCGAGACTCGCGACCCCTTCGTGACCGACCAGTTGCTTCAGCAGTACGAGAGCTACGAAATCCTACGCTACTTCAACAACGTCCGTCCCGACGGCAATCGCGGAGGCAATCTGGGTGGCAATCTGGGCGGATGGATAGACACCTTCAGCCTCCGCTACGTGGATCGCTACCCCGAGCAATTGTGGGACACCCTTTTCGCCAAGGCCCCCGAGATCACGCTGTTCAGCTGGTACCCGATGGCGGCTTTGGAAACCATCGACCCCGGCGACCGGGACGCGTGGAAGAAGAAGCCCACCAGCTTCAACTGGGACGAAATGGCGAAGTCGTACCAGCCGCCGAAAGGTGAGAGCGCGGCCCCCAACTGGGGCCGCGTGGCGGGCTGGTCGCTGGAACAGGTCGACCGGTGCCTGGGCAAGCTGGGCAACCCCATCGGCGTGAAGAGCTACAAGCCCTTCCAATCCACCGGCGAGGACTACATTCACAATTACCTGGGCAACATCGGCGTTCCCATCGAGTTGACGCCGCAATTCCCCACCGACGCCGACATCGTTCTGCTTAGCGAGAGCGCCAAGTTCGACCGCGACATCGTGGCCAAGATGAAGAAGCACCTTGCCTCAGGTAAGAACGTCATGGTGACGTCGGGACTGCTCCGGGCCCTGCAGGACAAGGGAATCAAGGATATCGCCGAGGCAGAGGACACGGGCCGGACGGTGCTCATCCACGACTTCATCGGCGGCTTCGGCGCGGGCAAGGGCGCCAGCCTCAACGACCCCAAGCAAGACAGCCCGGCCGTGCTCTTCCCGGAGATACGATTCTTCACCAACGATATGTGGCCGGTCGTGCGCGGGGTGGCGGCCGCCAGGGGATTCCCCATCGTGCTGATGAACCACTACGCCAAGGGGATCTTCTACGTCCTCACCATACCGGAGAACATCTCGGACCTGTACAATCTCCCTCGCGGCGTGACCAGCGCCATCAAGGCCCACCTGCAGCGAGACTTCCCGGTGCGCATGGACTCGCCAGCCCAGGTGGCGCTTTTCGACTACGACAATGGGGCGTTCGTGGTCGAGTCTTTCCGCCACGACGATTCGGAGGTGACGGTTTCGGTGAAGGGCGATCACGTGAAGCTGAAGAACGCGCTGACCGGACAGGTGCCAAGCGAACTGGCCCCGGTGCCCGACCCGAGGGAGAAGCACTCTTTCCGCGATCTGCCCATGGGCCCGTCCAGAACCAACTTCAAGATCCCCGTCCCTCCGCATTCCTATTTGGTGTTCACGAGCGAAAAGTAGCGTCTGCGTTTCGTTCGACGGTAGCCCGGCGCATGTGCCCCAACTATGGAGGCCGCCGGTTGCGACGTTAGACTCGCGCAAAACTCGCGCATTGCCCCGGGGAGAGCGTCCTGCGCGGTGGCGTCGGGATTGCTGATTCCGGCGCCCAGGGGATCAGAAAGCACTGGCCCTCGTTCGGCCGAGCGACGATACTCCCTTCATGGTGCTTTTCAGGTCTGTGCTGTGGTTGCCTCGATTATTTTCGGCTGTGATTTCGTTGGCGCTGGTGGTTGGCTGCGGAGGGAAAAGCTCTTCCGGGCCGAAGGCGGATGCCGGTCGGGAACAGCCCGACATAGGCGCGTCCCATGACTCGGCTCCCGACAAAAGCCTGGGAATCGATGGGATGGCCGGTGGGGCTGATGCCTCCATCGGTGAAGATGCGGGCGCGCACGGCGCTGCCGACGTGGGCATGGATGTCGCTGGCAACGCGAGCGCAGAC
>PMLB01000180.1 GCA_003158735.1 Myxococcales bacterium
GATGAACCTCACCGACTACAACGCCGATCAGTTCGCCGACCGGACCGCTGAGGGCCCCGACAGCGTCGAATACGACCTGCCAGAGCGCTGGATTCTATCTCGCGTCCAGCGCACCAGCGAGGAGATCAACCGCGCCTTGGAGGATTTCAGAATCGCCGAGGCGGCGCAGGGGCTGTACCACTTTATCTGGAACGACATCTGTGACTGGTACATCGAGCTGGCCAAGGCGCGTTTGCAAGACCCGAGCAAGGCGGCCGAGCGTTGGAAGATCCAGGGGACCTTGGTTACTGCGCTGGACGTGGCCATGCGACTTCTGCACCCGTTCATGCCGTTCCTCACCGAGGAGCTCTGGCAGCAGTTGCCCAAACCACAGGGTGCCCCCCAGAGCATCATGATCACGCTCTACCCCATCCCGGATCCGCGCTACGTCGACGATGCCAGTGAGGCATCGATGGCGCTGGTGCAGAAGGTGGTGACCACCATCCGCATGCTGCGCACCGAGAAGAGCGTTCCGTCGATCCAGCGGCCCCGAGTGATCCTGAACGTGGCTGACGACTACAAGAAGACCATCCTGGATGGCTACCGCCACCTCGTGATCGAGCAGGCCAAGCTGGGTGAGCTGGTGGTGCGTCGGACCGGCGATGCGCTGCAGGGGACGGTGGTCACGGGTCTAGCCGGCGACGTGGAGGTCATTCTCCAGCTGGAAGCCCCGGCCGACTCCGCCGCCGAACGTTCCAAGCTGGAGAAGGATCGCGCCAAGTTGGACAAGGATCGGGATCACCTGGCCAAGAAGCTGGCCAACCCGCAATTCCTCGAACGTGCGCCTGCCGCCGTGCTGGAGAAGGACCGAGCCCGCCTGGCCGAGATCGAAGCAGCCCTGACGCGTCTGGACGCGACGCTCAAGGGGCTGAGCTAGATCTCAGCTTTCCACGTACAGTTTCAGCTGCTCGCGAACGACGTCTTCATTCAGTCCGGTGCGGAGTTGTTCCTGCAGGCAGTCAGCCAGGGTGAGCTGCATGTCTTCGACGCCGCCGTCCTGCATGAGCTTGGCCAACAGGGCCCGCGCTTCGCGACTTTCGTCATCGCGGATGAAATCCTTGACCATTTCGATGGTGAGCCCGCCGGAAAAGTCGAGCATCGCGTGGTCAAGGAGAAAGGCGATGAGTTGTTTCACAGGGGCCTCCGGCGGGGGGTGACAATCAATTTCTACGAACGTCTGCTAATATCCCGAAAACGCTACGAAAATCAAGGAAGAATCGGATGTGGGCACGTGCTTTTTCTGCGACCGGACGGCGCCGGAACGACGGATTGCCTCGTCGTGCGTCCCGCGGTGGACTCTGTGGCTGGGCGCCAGAAGGCCGCGGACGCCCGGCCCGAAGGTACGCAAGTGCGACGTGGCTCACATCTGGAGGGCGACTGCTGTGAGTTTGCGAGCCCGCAGGCGGACAGCTGAAGGGGCCGGGCGCCCAGGCGCGCCACATCTTGACGGACTCACGGTATTTGTCTACGGTCGCAATGTG
This sequence comes from Myxococcales bacterium, assembly GCA_003158735.1. GTDB lineage: Bacteria > Myxococcota_A > Polyangia > Fen-1088 > Fen-1088 > Fen-1137. Next base: position 1,521 of record PMLB01000180.1, read on the forward strand.
ACGTCCCGTCGCTGCCTTTGGGCGCTCGCCCTGGGGATTGTCGTTCCGCTGGGCTGCGGACCGGTCGAATATTTGTCTCAGGTCAGCTCTCGCGCTGCCTCTGCCTTGGCGCAGGCCGGGCAGGAAGGGGCGGAGCAGAAGGCGCCCTACGAGTACGCGAAGGCGGTCGCGTACCTTCACAAGGCTCGGGAAGACGCGGCCCACTCCAACTACCAGACCGCCATTGATTGGGGTCGTCGCAGTAAGGACTGTTCACGCAAAGCCATCGCGCGTGCCCAGCGGCCCCTGCCCGCCGGTGCGGCCGTCGATCCTGAGCACACAACATGCGGGGAACCATGAACCGCCCACGGCGAGTAACCATCGGCGGTGCCGCGGGGCTGTTGCTCTTGCTGCTGGGCTGTGCTGGTCAGGACTTGGCGGTACGGGCCAATGGCGTTCGCGACAGATTGCACAAGGCGCGCGCCAACGGAGCCTACCGGTGTGCCCCTCGTCCGCTGGCGCTTTCCGAAGCCAACCTGGAGTTTGCCGAGCGCGAGCTTGACAGGGGTGAGTACTTCACCGCTCTCAATCACGTCGAGATTGCCGAAGCCAACGTGCGCGAGGCCCTGCGCCTGTCGTCGGTAGGTGGTTGCGGAAAGCCGCCGGTGGTTAGTAAGCCTCCTGCACCGGCCAGCCCGGTGGACACAGATGGCGATGGCATCCCGGATGTCGACGACCTGTGTCCCACTGTTCCCGAGGACAAGGACGGTTTTCAGGACGAAGATGGCTGTCCTGACCTCGACAACGATCAAGACGGAATTCCCGACACCCTCGACAAGTGCCCCAACGATCCCGAGGACATGGACGGCTTTGAGGACGAGGATGGTTGCCCCGACTTGGACAATGACCAGGACGGAATTCCCGACGCGTCCGACTTGTGTCCCAACGAACCGGGCCCGCCCGAGGAAAAGGGTTGTCCCAAGAAACACACCCTCGTCTCGGTGACCCAGGAGAAGATCGAGCTTCACCAGGCGGTCTTCTTTGCCACGGGCAAGGCCACCATCATGCCGCAAAGCTTTGCCCTGCTGGATGAGGTCGCCGACGTGCTCAAGACCCGGTCGACCATGCAGGTCAGGGTCGAGGGACACACCGATACCCGCGGCAGCCGGTCCAACAACATGCGCCTCTCGCAGGCGCGGGCCGATTCGGTCAAGGCCTATGTCGTCGGACGTGGCGTCGACGCCAGTCGGCTGATATCGGTTGGATTCGGACCTGATAAGCCGATCGAGACCAACAAGACCGCGGCGGGACGTGAACGAAACCGACGGGTCGAATTCATGATATTGCAGCAATAGCGGAGGACCAACCCAAAATGGGAAACGCGACTACACGACAGCTGGCGGTTGCATCGGGTACGGCCCGAAGGGTGTCGTTGGCTCTGCGGGTCGTTCTGATTGGTACGGTCTTGGCAGCGTCGGCCGCGCCGGTGCTGGGCCAAGAGGATGAACGGGCGGTCAAGAAGATCATCGACTTGAACAAGAAGGCTCTGGTTCAGATCGACGCCAAGAAGTTCGAGGCGGCCCGCGACGGCCTCTTGCAGGCGGTGACAATAGCCAAACAGGCGAACCTGCTCACGCACAAGATGCTGGCTCGGACCTACGTCCACTTGGGTGCGGTCTATTTCTTGGGCTACAACGACAACAAGAATGCGGTGAAATACTTTGGCCTGGCCAAGAGCGTTCGCGCCGACATCCTGCTCACGCCGTCGCTGGCAACCCCGAACTTGACCGCCGTGTTTGACAAAGTGCCGGCTGAGAAAGGCCCGGCCGATGATCCGTGGGCAGACGCCGCCAAGTCCGGCCCTCGCGCGCCTGCACGAGCACCTGCTCCTGCTCCGCCCAAGACGCCACCGCCCGCGACTCCCGCGCCCCCACCGGTTGTGAACAAAGTACCGGACTTGCCTGCGGAGTTGCCCGCCGACCTCTATTGTCCGGCGATGGAAGAAGCGCCCGAAGGTCACGAGATCGTCCTACGCTGTGCCGTCACGCCGAAACTGAAGGCCGAACGCGTCCTGCTCTACTTCCGGACATCGGGCGCTCCCTCGTACGCCGTCGCAGCCATGCAGAGTTCGCCCAATGGCTGGCTGGAGGCCAGCATTCCCGAAGAGGCAGCTACCGGGGAGAGCATGCAGTACTACTGCGAGGCCCGGGACAGCGACGACAACGTGGTCGCCACCAGTGGGCAAGGGGACATTCCCAACGCCATCATCCTGACGCCATCCGCGCCCGGTGAGACCCCGGTGACACGACGAGTGGCGACCGGCGGCAAGGGTGACGGGGACGATCCCCTGAAGCGCATCAAGGACGAGCAGAAGAGCGAGATTCACGAGCTGGTCCTGCACCGCCGACGGAAGGGCGCTTTCTGGCTTGCCCCAGGCGTGGGATCCGGCGTCGGCTATCACATGGCTTCCTATCTGGAATGGCGGCATCCCCCCGAATGCCCCAACTGCCCCACCTACGGCCCTGGCTTTCGTTTCGCAGGTACGATCACCGGCTATCTCGAACTCGGGTATCTCATCACCGATCACATCGGGGTTGCGGCCCAGGGCCGGTACGAGTGGATTTCGTCAGAGGGCTCCGGTGACCAGTCCCCGGGCTCGCCGGCCACGAGAGCGGTTTCGCTGCTTGGGCGCGGTCTCTACTACCTTGACCTAGGCGCTGGCAATGCGCAGCTGCAGTTCTCGGCCGATTTCGGTGGCGGCGACGGATACCGCTTTGCATTCCCGCCGACCAATCCTGGTCACTTGCCAGAGCCGGCAGACCCGACAAAACCGAATGGACCCTGCAAGTTGAATAACTCGACCACGCCTCCTTCTTGTGTCCCGCGGCCCACGCTGGTCACGGACACCGTTCGCAGCGGGCCGCTGGTCTACGGCGCCGGAGTTGGTTTCATCTATCATTTCAACAGCCACCTCGCGGCCAATGTCGAGATGCGTGTCTTGGGGGCGGGCCCGCACTTTGGGCTGCTGATCGAGGGCTATGCGACGGTGCAGGTCGCGCTTGGAGGCCATGCACCGGATCAAGAGGTGACGTCGCTGCCCGAGGAAGACGAGGAGGAGTAGTCCGCCAGTTTCTGCAGGGCTTGCGCTGCGCTGCTGGGCCGCCTGACAGGCTCGTTCCTCGTCAGCCACGCGACCAGGTCGGCCAGGCAAGCCTGCGCGGGGGATGGGCGACCTGGCATGTGGGCCAGGGGCTGGCTCTCGATGCGGCCCGCGAGCAGGTCCGCGTGCTGCCGCATGGGTCGGCCAGCCAGCGCCTCCCAAAGGATTGCGCCGACCGCGAAGAGATCAGTGAGCGGTGATGAATCGGAACCACGAAGCTGCTCGGGCGCGAGGTAGATAGGCGTGCCGGCGGCCAACTCGCTGTTGCTGTCGGCGTCCAGCACGCGGGCCGAGCCGAAGTCGGCCAGGACCGGTTCGCCGGGGCTGCGGTACAAAATGTTGCGCGGAGTAATGTCGCCGTGAACCACCCCGGCGGCATGCACGTAGGCCAGCGTCGACAGCAGGGAGCGTGTCACGGCCATGGCTTCGTCACAGGGCAGGGCAGCAGGCCGCGCGCGTGCCAGCTGGTCCCGTAGTGTGCCGCCGGGCAGATGTTCCATGACCAGGGTGTGGGCGGCCTCGTCGAGGTCATAGATGGCAACCACGCCCGGGTGGCGCAGGCCAGCCACCAGGCGCGCTTCAGCGAAGAAGCGCTGGCCAGCCTCGCTTGCCAAGCGGGCGGGCGGATGGAACACCTTGAGTGCCAGCTCAACGCCCAAGGTGCGGTCGCGTCCCAGGTAGACCGTCGAAGTGGCGCCACGGCCTATCTCGCGCAGGATCTCGTAGCGAGACAAGGAGATGCTCTCCGGCTGAATCAGGGTCTGCGTGGAGCCGTCCTTGGCCATTCATCCTAGGCGTACACTATATGGTTTCTCCGCTTTCCGCCGACGCCGGCTGCGTGGGCGCGCCGACGCGCAGATAGCGCGAGGCCATCTCGAATTCGAAGAACGAGGCCATCTTGGTGTCGATGACCTTGGACCACAGGGCGTGCGCATCGTTGCTCTTGCCCTCGGCGAGCAGACGCATGGCCTGGTAGAAGAAGACCTCAGCTCGCTTTCCGGGCGTGTCCGCCTTGGCCAGCAACCGGTCGTAGCTGATGCGGTCGAGTGCGTAGCGAACCAGCTGCCGATACCAGGCCGAAGCGCGCGGCGGACGCAGTTCGATTTGTCGGGCATCCAGGGCGCGCAGGTAGGCCAAGGCGGCGGCGTCGGGCGCGGCGGTGCGGCGCCGGGTGATGTCCAGGATCCACATCGAGGCGTACACCTTGACGTATTCCGAGACCACCCGATTCGACTTGGAGATCGCGCGCCGGTAGATGTCGAGCGCGGGCTCGGCGTCACCCCGCTGCACCAGAAAGGCGATGGCGTCGATGTAGCTTTGGTCGCGGGCTTCGTCCTGCTCGATGGCTTCGTCGAACTTGCGCAGACCATCCTCGCGCCGGCCCAACATGTAGTACAGCCGGCCCACCTCGAAGGTGGCCTCGGCCGACGAGCCCAGGCTCTTGCGGCGCAACTGCTCGATCATCAAACGCTCCCAGCCGCGCACCGCAAACCGCCAGGCATTGCGTGCGTCGTCCATGTTGCCGGTGGTCTCGTAAGCCGCGCCCAGGGCATAGGCCAAGCGTGCCTGGCCCTCCACGAACGACACGGTTTCTTCAGGGGGCGCCCCGCGCTGTCGTGCATCGATGGCTTTTTTCAGCAGGGCCGCGGCTTGTTCCGGACGGCCTTGTTTCAGCGCCAGATTGGCGATCTGCAAGGTCACGTCATGATCGCCCGCGTCCTCGCGTCGAGCCCGCAGCAGCAGGGGCTCGGCCTGGTCGAGCCTCCCGGCGTCCACCAATCCCCGCGCCATCGCGAGATCCACATCAGCCTCGCTCAGCTTGAAGTGCTTGCTGCCAAATCGCTGCTGGTTTTGCAACAGTTGACTGCGCAAGATTTCGGCTTCGCGCAAGACCGGCGGCATGCGTTCGGGATCGATGCGTGCCTTGAGGCGCAAAAGAGCCAACTCCATCCGCTCGCCCACCAGATCGGCGATCTTGTCCGCGCCGGCGTTTTGCCGTTCCAGCACGGCCAGCGTCTCGTCGAGGTAGCGCAGGGCCAGAAAGGGCGCCGGTACGAAGCGGGCCACGCGCGAAGCCAGCAGCAGCATTTCGGCGTCGCTAGGGAAGAAGATGAGCCCACGACGCAGGATCTCGGCCGCCGCCGCGGGATCGACACGGTCGCTGGAGGTGCCGAGCAGCAGCTCACCGCGGGGAAGAAAACGACGGGCCAGCGCCAGGTAGTCGACAGGCTGGGCCCCAGAACGGTTGGCGGCGGCGAGCAGCTTGCGGAAGTCGGGATCGTCGCCAGGTTTGTCGACAAAGCGCGCCGCCGTCTCGGCAGCGCGGCTGATCTGCCCGCAGCGAAGGTAGAGCGCGCTCGCGTTGATGGCCATGGCCGAGAGGGACTCGCTGTCGAGCAACAATTCGCTCAGCATGCTGCGACCGCCGACCCCCGTGCCGGGCGGTCGGCGCAACATGCGGGTGAGCCGCTGCTGGCGTTCCGAGGCGAGTCGAGCCACGCGCTCCACCACGGCGGGGCTGGGCCAGGTGGCTGCGACACCATCCAGAATGTCGGCGGCGGTCGGCTGAGTACGAGGTCCGGGAGTGCCGACGGAAACCGCCGTCTCAGTGTCCAGCCAAGCCAGAACCTGCTCGACGCGCGCCACCCATTCCGGGTTCTGCGGCTCGAGTGTTTGCAGCACGAAGAGGCCAGTGACTACGGGAAGCTCGTTGCCGCGGGGAGAGTAGGCGCCCACGATGAGACGCGCCGCTGATCCGAGCAAGCTGCGCTCGCGGTCAGACAGAGCCAGGCCTTCGGGCTGCCAGAGCAAGGGCGCGGGGAAGAGTTCCAGGGCGTCGTGGAGCGAATCGTAGAGACGGTCGAAGTCGTCTTCGCTGCCGAGGATGGACGGGTCGCGCCGCAAGCGCTGCGCGTCGAGGGCTGCCAACGGGCCCAGTAGGTATTCCAGCATCTTGAGGCGAAGGCGCGGCTGTTCCTGGGAGCCCTGGGCCAGCGCTTGATACAGGAACTTCGCCTCGAGGAAGTCCTCTTCGTTGGCGATGGGGGCCAGGCCAGCGGCTTCGTTGGCCAGGCGCACCGCCGCTTCGCTGGGCTTGCCGGACCCGGCCGCGCCCGGCGAGGCACAGCCGGACGCCACCGTTGCAAGAAACAGGGCGGCACACGCGGGCGTTGCCCACCAGACTTTGTTCATACTGGCAGTTTAGCCCGTGGCAGTGGGCTTCGGCCACAAACCATACGCCCTGTTGCGAAGGTTGCTTGACCCTAAGATCGACGGGCGGATAACATCTCTCGCCATGCGACCTCTGCTGGGGATTCTGCTCCTAGGGTTGGCGGCCTGCGAAAGCGTCAGTTCGGAGAAGATCGAGCAGTGGAAGGGGACCCAGAAGGGGCCGCCCAAGATCGAGGAGGCGCTACGCAGCTCTGGCGTGGCGCCCGGCCTACGCGCCGAGGCAGCGGCCGCCTTGGGCGACTTGGGCATGCCCGAGAAGGTTGACGAAGTCATGGCAGCTCTGCCGGCTGACCAGCGCTGGGAGATCCTCAAGTCGCTGGTCCCCATCCATGTCAAGGCCATGGAAAGCGCGCCGGTGCCCAAGGCGCGCGACGCCCGCGACGGCCTGTTTAGTGTCCGTGGGTATGCGCAACCCGAGGAACGACAGCGAATCGACGCCGCGATTCTGACGTCGGTGGAAAAGGACCTGAAGGACGGCCGATTTGTCGGGGGAAGGCACTCGCTCGAAAAGATGTTGACCGCCATCGGTATCCCGTCGGGACCCATGCTGGTCAGGCTGCTTCAGGATCCCAAGGCGCCCTACAAGGGCTTGGCCGAGCTGCTGCTCAGGGTGGGCGATGAGGCGGCGCGCGACCAGGGCGGCGCCGCCTTGGTGCGGCGCGCGGCGGCGGAGAAGGAGATTCCTAACGATCTGTGGATTGCCGTGGGCACCCTGGGCGGGCAGAACGTGACCGACTTTCTGACCCAGAAACTGCTCAAGGGCCCGCCGGCCGAGGCGGCGTTGGCAGCCAAGGCCTTGCAGCAAGCCCGCTACCCCAGCGTGCTCCCCTTGGCGCTCAAGATCGCGGCCGACCCAAAGGCCAACAACTTGGTACGAGATGAGGCGTTCGGCGTGGTAGAGAAAATAGCCGGCCCGGCGGCGCAGAAAGGCCTCGTGGAAATCATTGCCAGTGACAAGAAGGATCTGGTGCGCTATCGAGCGTACGAGGCCGCCTTGGAGACGGGCAAGGTCGAAGCCGTGCTGCCCGCGCTGCAGGCCTTCTCCGACAAGCTCAGTTTCAAGAGGGAAGACGTGGCGGATTTCCTGGTCAAGGACATCAGCAAGCTCGGTCTTCCGGCCAAGCCCGCGGTGCTGAGTGCTCTCTCGTCACCGTTGGCCCTGGCGCGCATCACGGCGGTTTGGGCGCTGGAGGCACCGCTGGCCAATCCCAGGCAGTCGCTGGGCACGGCGAGCGACGCGGCCGCGTTGCTCAAGCTAGCGAACGACAAAGCCAGCCCCAAGGGCTTTCCCGCCAGCGTGACCGTTGGTAGTGAGGCCAAGCGCGTGGCGGCGGTGTTGCAGAAAAGGGGTGGCTAGCCGCGAGACGAGGTAGAAAACAGTCATGGCGAACGATCCCACCAGAAAGACTCTACGGCACTTCTACTGCCGCGACGTGCTTTGGCAGAGCTTTGAGCGCATGTCCGAAGCGCTGGACCGGGGTGTTGACGAGCTGGTGAACGAGGCGATGCGAGCCCTTGCTCAGCAGCAGGGTTTTCTCCCGTCGGACTTCGTCATGTCTCCGGCCAGCGGACTGTCGCAGCCAGGTCTGCCGCGTCCCGATGCGCGCAGCGAAGGCGTGCCGTCGCAGTCGGATGGGCAGAGCGGCAGTAGTGTGTCCCGCAGCACGGGCCTGCGCCGGCCAGCGCCTCCGCCGCTGCCGGCGGTTCGCAATACGGCCGAGCAGTCCGCGAGTCGTCCGCCGCCGGTGCCCCCTGCACCGAGCTTCTCGGTCCCGGCGCAGACCGGAGGCGGAGCCGCGCCACCCCTGTATCTGCTCTTCGGCAACCAAAGATATGTCATCGACAAGGAGCAGTTCATCATCGGTCGTGGAAACAAGTCGTCGGACCTGCCCATTCGCGATGGCAACATCTCGCGCAAGCACGCGGTGGTGATCCGGCGCAACGGCGAGTACTACATCAAGGACCTGGGCTCGACCAACGGCATCGACTTCAACGGCGAGCGCATCGAGGGCAAGAAGATCGAGGAGGGGGACACCTTCTCGATTTGCGACTACCAGCTGAAATTCACGTACCACTAGTGCCGCTTCCCAGAAGTCACGACGGCGTTTCAACCGATGCGCACAACAACGAGGGACACTGGAACAGGAGGCGAGGCGGCACTAGCTTCGATTTACGGAGGGGTGTGCCCCTCCCCCCGTCGGGCGAAGCCCGACGGGTCCCCCCTTCCCCCGCTCGGCCGTACGGCCTCGCGGCTCGCGCTTTGCGCTCGCGTGCTGCTCGAAGCAAGCCTTGGCATCCCTTCCACGACTTCTGCCGGGCAGCACTAGCCCTGGTCTCCGGCGCAGAACATGGCCGGTGCACCTGACCCGTCGTTGCTCGACCAGCCCGTGACCGCGTTGCCAGGGGCCGGGCCGGTGACGGCGGCGCGCTTGGCCGAGCGCGGGCTGGCGAGCGTGCGCGACCTCCTGGCCTTCTTGCCGCTCGGGTATGACGACTTTCGCACGCGCTACCCGCTGTCGGCACTCGCCCACTTGCCCGAAGGCCAGACGGTGGTAGTGCAGGCTCGGGTGCGACGGGTTCACCGGTTTTTTCGGCGTTTGCTCGACGTCCACCTGGAGCAGGACGGGGCGGAATTGCGAGCCCGCTGGTTTCGGCCCAATGCGGGCATGGTCAAGACCTACGCCAAGGGCAATCTCGTCGCCCTGGCCGGAACTTTGCGGCGGGACAAGGACGGCCGCCTGGAGATGGTGCATCCCCGCAACGTCACGGCGTTGCTGGCCGAGAGAGAGGCGTCAGACAATCAGTCCGGCCTCGGGCTGCGGCCGCGCTACCCGACGGTGGAGAAGGTTCCTGGCCGGGTCGTCGAAAAGCTGGTGGCCGCGGCGATCGAGCGGGCGGCAGGACTGGTGCCCGATGTGCTGCCTGGGGGCGTGGCCCAGGGTTTCGGCTTTCCCTCGATCGCCGAGTCGCTGCGCCAGGTCCATCAACCCGAGGCCTCGCTTTGCGGCGAGAAACTGGCAGAGCTCTTGGCCGGGCAAGCCCCTGCGCAAATGCGCCTGGCCTTCGAGGACTTGTTCGTGGTGCAGGTCGGGCTGGCCCTGGAACGGGCTCGCGCCCGCCACGCCACGGGCTGGCGTTGTGACGTCGATGGCGAAGCGGTGCTGACGTCGGTGCGCGGCGCGCTGNNGCGTTCGCTGCGGCTTTGCTGATCGCACGGGCCGGTGGACAGAGTCTGCTCATGGCTCCCACCGAAGTGCTGGCCGAGCAGCATGGGCGCACCCTGGCCGACTGGGGCGGCAAGGCGGGCCTGCGGGTTGCGGTGCTGCATGCCGGGCTGGAAGCACAGGCGCGGCGTCGGGTACTTGCGTCCGTTGCGGCCGGTGCGACTGATCTGCTCGTCGGCACGCACGCACTGTTGGAAGAGAGTCTGAGGGTTCGGTGTCTTGCGCTGGCCATCGTGGACGAGCAACATCGCTTCGGGGTGCGCCAGCGGGCCGCTCTGCGCCGGGCTGGGGGCTGGATTCCCGACGAGAAAACGGGCATGGTTCCCCACCTTCTGGTGTTGTCCGCCACGCCCATCCCGCGCACCCTGGCCCTGACCGCTTACGGCGATCTCGAGCTTGTCACTCTCGACGAATCACCGCCGGGCCGTCAACCCGTGGCGACCCATCTGGGAGTGGGCGAGGCGGCGCGCCACCAGGCCCTGGCCGCGGTCAAGGCAGCCGTGGCAGCCGGCGGGCAGGGCTTTGTGGTGTGTCCTGCCATCGTCGAGCAGAAGCAGGGAGGCCGTGCCTCGGTGCTGTCCCGCTTTCGTGAGCTGCGTCCGCTGCTGGCACCGGCGCGCGTGGGCCTGTTGCACGGACAGATGCCGAGCCGCGATCAGGAGGAGGTGGTGTCGGCTTTTCGTGCCGGCCAGCTCGACGTTCTGGTTGCCACCACCGTGCTGGAAGTGGGCGTGGATGTGCCGCGCGCCTCGATCGTCGTCATCGAGGATGCCGAGCGCT
>PMLB01000165.1 GCA_003158735.1 Myxococcales bacterium
CGCGGCATCAAGCGCGGCCACCAGTTCGACAAGGTCGAGCTGGTCAAGTTCGTGCGCCCGGAAACCTCGCTGGATGAACTCAAGGGCCTGCTCGCCGACGCCGAGGACGTTCTCAAGGCGCTGGAGCTGCCCTACCGGGTGGTGGAGATGTGCACCGGCGACCTGTCGTTCTCGGCCATGGTCAAGTTCGACCTAGAACTGTGGGCCCCGGGCTGCAACGAGTGGCTGGAGGTCAGCTCCTGCTCCGCCTTCGGCGACTTCCAGGCCCGACGGGCCAAGATCCGCTTCCGCGACGGCCAGGAGAAAACCCGCTTCGTACACACCTTGAACGGATCCGGCCTAGCCCTGCCCCGCACCCTGGTCGGTGTGCTGGAAACCTATCAACGCGCAGACGGCAGACTGGACGTACCGACGGTTCTTCGACCATACTTCGGGGGACGCGACGTTCTGGGGTAGACAGACTTGGAAGGCAAACCCCTTGCTCTTGCGGTGCTCCTGGCTGGCGCCTTTGCCATCGGCGTTGGTGTGTATGCGCTGCATTCCGCTAGCACACCACCGGCGGCGCCCGAGCGTCCACGTCCGCCACCGCCAGCCGCGACGCTGGCCAACTCCGACCTGCGCTTCTCGCCTGTCTTCTACCGAACCCAGCTCGAGCAAGACGCCAAGGCCTACGGAATTCCGGCCCCTTCCTGGGACGAAATCACGCAGCCCAACCCGTATTTTGACGAACTGAAGGGGAAGCAGCGTCTCCGCATCAAGGCCCCCATCGACACCCGCCACCTGCGCGTATCGCTGGAGATCAGCAAGGCTGTCTCGGTCATCGAAAGCCAGACCATCGCCGCGGACCATCTGGTTCTGCGCATCGAGAACCGAACGCCGCTCTACCTCGCCTACCGCATTCAAACCAGCGTGGCGGACAAGCGCCGGTGCTCGAACAAGGGCGAAATCCCACACAACGCCATGGCTATCGCGCCCAACCAGACCATCCTGCGCACCGAGTGCCTCTATCGGAGAGAAGAAACCGTCGACGTGAGCCGAATCGAAGTGATGGAAATGCCGGCCCTGTCTGCCTACTACGTGTCACGACTCCCGCCCAACGCGACTCTCTACGACCCGCGCACTTTTTCGGGACATGTGGGATTTCGCGGTCGGGAGGGCTGCCAGCAGACCTTTTCGTGGCACGAAATCAAGGACGGCATCGACCAGAAGCAGTTCGACTGGCGAGACGTCATCGACTACTACGCCCGCCACAACTGCAACGAGTACTCCTTTTTCAAGACCTATCGCTACCGCACCGACAGCAACGCCCCCTTGCCTGCGCGCCCTCTCGACTAAAAGCAGGCTTTTGGATACATTATACCCCTCGTGACCATGACCAAGGCCGACCTGATCGCCGTTATCGCCGACAAGCTCAAGTTCCCTTGGGCGCGCGCGGAGCTGCTGGTCGATCAAATCTTCTCGTCCATGTCGGATGCCCTGATGCGCGGCGAGGGCATCGAGATTCGCGGCTTCGGCAGCTTCACCGTGCGCCAGTACCGCGCCTACGACGGTCGTAACCCGCGCACCGGCGCCACCGTCCACGTCAAGCCCAAGCGCCTGGCCTTCTTCAAGGTGGGCAAAGAGCTGCGCGAACGCGTGAACGATGGACGAGGTCCGGCGGCAGCCAAGCCGGCGTCCGAACCGGCCAAGATGGCGTGATCGCCGGGGCGACCGCGCGGTCGAGGCCGGGACCGGCTGCCGGTTCCGAATCCGGACGCCGACTCCGGCCTCCGGCCCCGGATCCGGCTACGGTAGGCTACCCCAACCTGACCACCAGCCCGCGGTCAGCGTCGACCAACACCACATCGCCGTCGCGGAAAAGCCGGCACGCGCCTGCCGCGCCGACCACCGCGGGCAAGTGCCGCTCGCGCGCCTGGCTGGCCACATGGTCGAGCGGCCCGCCGGTTTCGGTTACCAGCGCGGCTGCGACCAGCAAAGGCAGCTCGCTGGGTAGCAAGGTCGCCGCCAAGAGGATCTGCCCAGGCGCCGGACACGGACTCCCGGGCCGGTGCAAGGCGACGCGCCCAAGCGCCCGCCCGCCTGTGCCTACCCCCTTCACTGACACCGTGTCGGGCGCTTCTCGTGCCGGGGGCGGCTCCCGACAAGCGGCTTCCCAGCCCGCGCGGCCAGCGGCGGCCCGCATCGCCAGATCCGCGGGCGGTGCTGTTCCTGCGGCCAATAATCGCGCGAGGGGCAGGGGCAAGAAGAAGACCGCGCCGACCTCCGAGAGCGCACCTATCCGGTGCAATCTCCTGCCAAGAGAAAGCAAAGCACGACGAAGCGCAGCCTGCACCCGGGCGTAGAGCCAGTCGTCATCCTCAGCCAACCCCGCCGCTTGTCGGGCGAGCTGCAAGAGTCGACGCCATTCCTCTTGCTGCTCGGGCGCGAGCTGTTTCTCGACCTGCTCACCTGTCTGCTCGTGCGTTTCGGCCGGTGGCACGTTGAAGCCGGAAGTTTCAGCGTTGTTCAAGATCTCGGGGGCCTCATGGCAGGTGGGGACCGCCACGTCCCACACCGGTGTCTCGTCGCCAAAGAGATCGAGGTAGCGATCACGTGCCCGCGCGCGCGCTTGCACGTCCCTGGCTGCCCACAACTCCGCTGCCCGCCGACGGCGCTCGCTGGCCATGGAGGCCACACCGCCCAGAAGCTGTCGAAGGGCCGGCGCGGCCGACGGGGCCTCTCGTCGCACAAACTCCTGCAGGTTTGCGCGCGCCAGGCGCAGCGCAGGCTGGATGATCCCGAAGATCGGCTCCTCAATTGCCAGAAGAAGATCGAGGGCTCCTTCCAGCGCCGGCTCGTCGCCCAGCGCGGCCAGGCGTGATCCGACCTCGGCGCGCAGGTCTGCGAAACGCGCGGGAGCTTCCTCGACTGCGACGGGAGCCGGCCCCGGCCGCGTATCAGGCGCATAGAACAGATACTGTCCCAGCACACGCTGGCGGATTCCGATGCGGCAGCGTTGGTCGACCAGCGCAATCAAGCCGGCGTGCACAGGCGAAAGCGGCAAGGGATTGTGCGCCTGGTCCCATTTCCAGGGATCCCGCGATTCGCCAAGTTCCAGGTCATCCCAACCGCGCCACGGGGCAGGCGCAGGTGGAGGCGCAAAGGGTCGCATCTGCAGGAACACCACGGTCTCGCCTTGCGCGACCCATTCCACCTCGACGGCACCGTGGCGTTGCACAAGCGAGCGCATGGCCCCGCGCAGCTGAGTCGCTGCTACGCCTGACAAGGTTCCGGCCCGCACCTGGATGATCGGGTCATCGCGGCACTCCGCCACGCAAGCCGCGCCGCCTTCCGCCTCGCCGCCAACGAAGGGATGAAGCAAGACCGCCAGAGGCGCCGCCGCAGGGCGCAGTCCATGGGCCAGGGCATAAGCCACCGCGCCCGCAGACAGAGCCGAAGCGAGTACCTGGCGGATGGCGGTCTCGACCTCGTCGGGCCGCACCGCCACCCGCGATTCATAGACCCCCGCGCCCAGGCTGCCGGCGATGTCTTCGCTGGCGAACGACGACCGCACCGACCAGAGACCGCCCAGCGCAAGTCGCCCGGCCAGCTCCTGGGAAAAACCCGATGGGAAAGCTGCCGCCATCAGGTCGGCCCGCACGCGATCCAACGCAGCCAGGGCCCCGTCGTCGATCCTCTCGGGCAGCGCCAGCGAGTGACCGATCGCGCGAAACAGCTCGTCGGTGATCACGAATCCCACCGGCGTGCGCAGCCCCGCAGCTGACAGCCGCGCCAGCGAGCGGGCCTTGCCGCCCAGCCGCGCGTCGGTGTCGTGCAGGTCCGCGAAGAAACTCATCGCAGAGACTCTAGCGCGGATTGGCTAGCTTTCTTCGCCCGCCTTGACAGGGCGCTATGCAGCCGCCATAAAGACTATATGAGGACTCTCACGATCACGGATGCGAAGAAGAACCTAGGACGGTGGCTCAAGGCGGCGGCGCAGGGGGAGGAAGTCGCCATCATCGCCGGCAGTGACATCATCGCGCTTCGCAAGGTCGAGGTGGCAGCGGTGGACACCAGCTACGCCGAGGCCGAATACGGGGCCTCCCCAGAGTCTCTCGCGCGCCTTGAGGGTGGAGTGGCGGCCCGCTATCGCCGGCAACGCAAGGCTGGCAAGCTGCGCTCGCTGGCACAGGTGGAGACGGCACTTGAAAAAGCCAACTCTCATTGATCCGGAGGTTTTCCAGAGGCTGGGCCAGCTTCCGCGCAGCGAACGAGCTGACTGCATGCTGGCGCTTCACGAATTGCAGGACGGCCTTGGCCAACCCCATCTGCACGCCGGTCTTGGCACCCGCAAGCTTCGCGCCACGACCTTCGAGTGTCGCGGAAACCTGAAACTGCGCCTCCTGTTCGAGAACCGCCCCGAGTGCCTCTACGTGTTCGCGCTGCTCTCCCACGACGAGGTCCGACGCCTGCTGCGCAGCGGCCGGATTGCGTAGGTGCGAACCCGCCCCGCGCGTGGGCAGTTTCCCCACGATGCCCCGCCATCGTGGCCCCACATCGTGGCCCCCATCGTTGACGTAGTCCACGGTGAGACGTACCTTTGGCGGAGAGGTTGCTAGCATGAGTCGAACATCAGCCGCCCGCCGGATTCCTGCCTCCGACTGGCACCATCACATCGCCATCGACCCAAAGATCCTTGGTGGCAAACCGGTCATCAAAGGAACTCGCGTCTCGGTCGCTGTGATAGTGGGTGGCCTGGCCGACGGCGGCAGCGTCGAGGAGATCTGCCGCTCGTACGAGATCGACGAACGGGACGTGCGCGCGGCGCTGGCATTCGCGGCCGAGAGCGTCGAGGGGGAGCGCATTGTTACGCTTCCTCATCGATGAGAACGTTCCGGTCGAGATCGGCCTTTTCCTCGATTCTGCCGGTCACGACGTTCTGATCGTCCGACGTTCTCCGCTGGTGGGGTCATCCGACCGTGTGCTCTGGGCTCGCGCGGTGAAAGACGAACGCATCATCGTCACCCGGAACCACGACTTCCCTCTGGTGGGTGTGGTCGGAAAGCCGGCGGGCATTGTTCTCCTTCGGCCCGTCAGCAACAAGCCATCGGCCGTGATCGGACTGTTTCGTGACTTCTGGGCCGACGCAGATCCAGGATCGCTTCCTGGCCACATCGTCGTCGTCCAGCCAGGACGCGTCCGGTCTCGGGTTTTGTAGCGCCGGCAAGTGCCGGTCTTCTCTCCGGGGTTAGCGCTCCACGGGCGGCTGCGATGTTTCCGACGAATCCGCAGGCTCCTCCTGGCAACTGGCCAATTCCGTCTCTGTGTCCTCTGTGCTCTCTGTGGTGAAAAAGCTAGCGTCCTTCTTCGTCACCGAGCACCGAGCCCGGTCGCGGCCAATTCGATCACCGGCCCCGGCACCAAACCGAGCGCCAGCACCAATATCACCATCGCGACCAGCACAGCCGCCATGCCCGTCGACGGGAACGCCTGCCATGGTCGCACGGGATCGCGGAAGTACATCGCGACCACGATGCGCAGATAGTAATAGACGCTCACCAGGCTGTTGAGCACGGCCGCCACCACCAGCCAGGCTAGCTCCGGGCTCTGCATGGCTGCGCGGAACACGTAGAACTTGCCGAAGAAGCCGCCGGTGGGTGGCACGCCCGCTAGCGACAGCAGGAGCACGGTCATGGCCAGGGCCACGGCCGGCCGCGTGCGCGCCAGCCCAGCCCAGTCGCGCACCAGCAGGCGTTCATCGCCTCGCCGACCCACCCATGCCACCACCGCAAAAATGCCCAGGGTGGTGAACGCGTAGGCCGCCAGATACAACAATATCGCAGGTTGTGCGCCGTCCACCTTCTGGCCCAAGGCAACCAGGCCTATCAATAGATAACCGGCGTGGGCAATGGACGAATACGCCAGCATGCGCTTGACGTTCTCTTGGCGAAGGGCAGCCAGGTTTCCCCAGGTCATGGTGACAAACGCCACGCCGCCCAGCATGCGCACCCAGCCTGCGTGGCCCAGGGCCAGCCCCGGATCAGCAAAGACCGCTCCCAGCAGGCGCACAAGACCGCCTACCGCCGCCACCTTGATCCCAGCCGCCATAAGTCCAGTCACCGGCGTGGGCGCGCCTTCGTATGCATCAGGCGCCCACATGTGAAAGGGCACGGCCGCGATCTTGAACAACATGCCGACGAGCAAGAAGTACACACCGACGATGAAGAGCGGATTGCCCGCGGCCTGGCCGGCACGCGCGGCGATCCCGGCGTACGACATCTCGCCGCCCGTGGTGCCATAGACCAGCGCCGTGCCGTACACCAGGAACCCGGCGGCGAACGCTCCCAGCAGCAGGTACTTGAGCGCGCCCTCGGCCCCGGCAGCCTGGCGACGCCAACTTGCCACCAATAGATAGGCCGCCAGCGACATGGTTTCGATGCCGATGAGCAGCGACAGAAGGTGCGTGGCGTGGGCCACGGTCATCATGCCTGCGGTGGCAAAGAGCACCAGGGCATGGGGCTCGCCGTGCTCAAAGTCGTGTTCGCGCATGAAGGGCGCGGCCACCAGCAGCGTCGCGAGCGCCGTTGCGATCAACACAGCGTCGAGGAAGAGCGACATTCGATCCACAACCAACATGCCAGCCCAGATTGGTTCGGCCGATTCAGCCCCTGTCCATTGGCCCGCGACCGCAGCCAGTGCCGCCAGACAGCCCAGCTGGGCCAGCCTGAGCGCAGGCTCGCGGCCCTTGGTCATGGTGTCGAGCAAGAGCGCCAGGCACCCTGCCCCAGAAAGCAGCAACAACGGGGCCAAGGCCGCGATCTGATCAAAATCAACGGTCATCAGAACCGCCTCGCCGTCTCGTCTCGCGCCTCGGCCTGCGGCGTGGCCGGCTGCGCGGGCCGATGACCCGGAATCACACGCCGTGCCGGCCCATCGGGATTGGCGCGCGCCTCGGCCAGGCGATCGCGAAAGCTGGCGGTCAGCGTCTGCACCGAGGCGGTGGTGCGTTCGATGATGGGCTGCGGAGCCAGCCCCATGACCAGCGCCGCCAGCACCAGGACACCGAATACCAGGCGCTCGCGCAGGCTCAAATCGCGCAGCTGCGGGTCGCGGTTCTCGGGCTTGTCGAGCGGCCCGAACATCACCCGCTGGTACATGGTCAGTAGGTACACAGCAGCCAGAATGACTGCCGTGGCAGCCAAGCCAGCCAGCAGCGCCGGATGGCTGAACATGGGAGCCGCCAGGCCCGATGCCTGCCAGTCCTTACCCGCGGTGAATGTGGCGACGAGCACCAGGAACTCGCCCACGAAACCGCACAGACCGGGCAGCCCGGCCGAGGCCAGCACCAGCACCAGGAAGCAAGCGCCGAAAATCGGCATCCTCTTCCACAGTCCGCCGAAATCAGCCAGGTTCCGCGTGTGGCGGCGGTCATAGAGAATCCCCACGGCCAGAAACAAGCCGCCCGTCGAGATCCCATGGGCCAGCATCTGGAAGATGCCGCCCTGGATCCCCTTTTCGGAAAGCACCAAGATCCCGAGCACGACAAAGCCGAGGTGGGACACTGAGGAATAGGCGACCAGCTTTTTCACGTCGTCCTGCACCCAAGCCATGAGCGCACCAAAGATGATGCCAACCACAGCCAGCCAGGCGATAATCGGCGCTGTCGTCTGAGCCGCCAGCGGGAAGAACGGCAGGGCGAAACGCAAGAACCCGTAGGCGCCGAACTTCAGCAAGACCGCTGCCAGGATCACCGAGCCGCCGGTGGGCGCTTCAACGTGAGCGTCGGGCAACCAGGTGTGCAGCGGGAAGAGCGGCACCTTGATCATGAAGGCCAGCGTGAAGGCCAGGAAACACAGCAGCTCCGGCCCGCGCGACAGCGTGATGGTGGCCCAGGTCGCGTAGTCGAAGGTCCACTCGCCGGTGACCGCGTGCACCTGCGCGTACAGGTACACGATGGCCGCCAGCATGAGCAGCGATCCCACCAAAGTGAAAATGACGAACTTGATGGCCGCGTACAGGCGCCGCTCGCCGCCCCAGATGCCGATGATGAAGTACATCGGAATCAACATCAGTTCCCAGAACACGTAGAAGGCGAACAGGTCGATGGCCAAAAAGGTGCCCAGCATGCCGGTTTCCAACACCAGCATGGCCACGGTGAATTCCCGGCTGCGCGTCTTGTGCACGCCCATGGCCTGCGGCGAAAGCAAGGCCAGGAAGACCATCAACGTCGTGAGCAGCACCAGCCACAGCGAGATGCCGTCCACGCCCAAATGAAAATGGATGCCCAGCGAAGAAACCCAGGGGCGATCGACCACCATCTGAAAAGCGCCGTTGCTCTTGTCAAAGGCGCGCAACACGAGCAGCGATTGCAACAGACTGACCAAAGACACGACAATCCCAATGGGACGGCTGGTGCGTACGCCCCGCGGCACCAGCAGCACAATAATTGCGCCGGCAAGGGGAGTGAGCACTGTCAACGTGAGATCAGTCATGGTCTACCGGATGTCGATGGTCCGCGTAAGGGCGCGAGAGGTATTCCACTGCGCATCAGTAATGCGAATGCGCAGCTGGTAGTGCCCAGGCCGGGCGTAGGACCAGGTCGCGCTGGACGTCGGGCCAGAACGATCCTCGCGNNCCGCAGGCCGGGCCATCACGTAGACCAGTGCGGCCAGCCCAATGGCAAAGATGGCCAGGTAGCGCTGCACATCGCCTGCCTGCACGAGTCGCAACAAACGCCCAACGGTGTCGACCAGAGCGGTCCAGCCGCCCACCAGCAGCTTGTCGATGAGCACGCGATCCACCGCCACGAAAAACCCGCGTGCCAGGCCATGCAGAGGTCGCACCACCAGGCAGTGGTAGATCTCGTCGACGAAGAACTTTCCGCGCACGGCGGCCACCAAGCGCGGCAGGGCCGCGACGAATCGGCGCGCCGGCTCGCGCACGCCGCCGCCGAAGAACAGCTTGGCCAGGACGATGCCGGAAATAGCGATCGCGGTCGACATCAGCATCACTCGCCATTCGAGCCTGCTCGACACTTCTAGGCTGCGGCCCACCGCAGGCGCCAGCCAATGGCCGATGAGATCGCCGTGCGATCTTCCTATGGCGAGCGGCAGTCCCACCACCCCGGCCACAAGAGCGCCCAAGCCCAGCACCACCAGCGGCGCGACCATCTCGATGGGCGATTCGTGCAGGTGCTCGCGCGTGTGCGAGTCGGCCCGGCACTCGCCCGTGAAGACCAGATAGTAGAGCCGTGACATGTAGAAGGCCGTTCCCAGCGCAGCCGCCAGCAATGCCGCGCCCACCGTCGGGCCGACCCAGGCGAGACGCGGGCCAAACACCTCGCTGGCAAAGGCGCCGGCGATGATGGCGTCCTTGGAGAAGAAGCCGGAGAAGACGGGAACCCCGCAGATGGCCAGCCAGCACACCCGGAAAACCCAGCTCGTCCAGGGCATCTTCTTGCCCAGGCCGCCCATGCGCGTGATGTCGCCCGAGCCAGCCAGTGCGTGCATGACCGAACCGGCGCACAGGAACAGGCCCGCCTTGAAGAAGGCATGGGTGAATAGGTGAAAAATGCCGCCCGCGAAGTTGCCTGTGCCCACACCCACGAACATGAAGCCAAGCTGACTGATGGTGGAGTAGGCCAGCACCTTCTTGAAATCGTTCTGGCCAAACGCGATGACCGCAGCGAAGAGCGCCGTCAGCGCCCCCACGCCCGC
This sequence comes from Myxococcales bacterium, assembly GCA_003158735.1. Taxonomy (GTDB): domain Bacteria; phylum Myxococcota_A; class Polyangia; order Fen-1088; family Fen-1088; genus Fen-1137. The sequence continues at coordinate 9,696 of PMLB01000165.1, forward strand.
CACCATGGCCAGCGCCGCCGGGGCCAGCAGATACAGCGCGCCCAACCGCGCCACCATGTACACGCCAGCGGTGACCATGGTGGCCGCATGAATCAGCGCCGAGACCGGCGTGGGACCCGCCATGGCGTCGGGCAGCCAGACGTAGAGCGGGATCTGCGCTGACTTGCCTACTGCACCCAGAAACAGGAACAACGCCGCCCAGAAAGCCACCGGCTGTCCTTCCCACAGCGTCGCCGTCAGCGTCGGACTGCCGGCGCGAGCTGTGTCCACCAGAGCGGGAATGTCGAGCGTACCGGTGGCGCGGAAAAGCAAGAACATGCCGATGAGGAAACCCAGGTCGCCCACGCGGTTGGTGATGAAGGCCTTCTTACCCGCGTTGGCGTTGGCCGTCTCGCCGTACCAGAAACCGATGAGCAAGTAGCTGCACAGACCCACGCCCTCCCAGCCAATGAACAGCACCGGCAAACTGTCGCCCAGAACCAGGAGCAGCATGGCGCCGCAGAAAAGATTGAGGTACGCGAAGAAGCGGGCGTAATCCTCGTCGTGGGCCATGTAGCCTGTCGAATAGATGTGGATGAGCGTGCCCACGAAGGTGACCACCAAACACATCAGGCCTGACAGCGCGTCCATGCGCAGCGCCAGATCCACGCGCAGATTGCCGCTTGCGAACCAGGTTCCCACCACGTCGGTCAGCCCGCCCGACTCGACCAGGCCGGGCAGTGCAAAAAAGAACGCATCGGCCGAGGCCACCAGAGCCGCGCCTACCGCCATGCAGGCGACGTGGTGGACCACCCTGCGGCTGTGGTGCCTGCCCACCAGGATAAGGTAGGCCGCGCTCAGCAAGGGCAAGAGAGGAATGATGCGCAGTTGGGAAAGCATCGCCGCCCTACCCTTTCAAGGCATTCACGTCATCCAGGCTGACCGTGCGGCGCGTGCGGAACACGCTGACCACGATGGCCAGGCCCACCGCGGCTTCAGCCGCAGCCACCGCTATCACGAAAAACGCGAACACATGTCCCCGCTGATCGCCGAGTGCGCGTGAGAAGGCGAGCAGCGCCAGCGTGCCAGCCGCCAGCTGCAATTCCACGCTCATCAACACGATGAGGACGTTGCGACGCAAGAAAACGCCGGCCGTTCCCACGAAGAACAGGGCCAGCGAAAGCAGGATGTAGGCGTAGGTTGGCATCAGGAAACCCGCGATGGACGACCTTCACCAGGATGGCGGGTCAGCATCACCCCGCCGATCACGGCCACCAGGAGCAACAGAGAAATCGCCTCGAAAGGAAAGAGAAAGTCCGAGAAAAGCAAAGCCCCCACCGACGACACGGTTCCGAAATCCTTCACCGGCGGCGTGGCCGAGGCTGCCAGCAAGGGCATCGCGCGTGCGTGACCCACCAGCCAGGCGGCCCGGTAAAACACGTAGCCAGCCGCCAGAACCCCGAGGGCGCGCGTGAGCAATCCCTGCCGGGCGATGGGGGTGGTTTCCGCGCGGTTCACCATCATGACCACGAACACGAACAGCACCATGATGGCGCCGGCGTAGACTAGGATCTGCAACACGGCCAGAAAGTGCGCCGACAGGGTGGCGAAGAGACCGGCCAGCGCCGCGAAGCTGAGAACCAGAGACATCACGGCGCTCACGGGATTGCGTCGGGTTATGGTCATGAGCCCGCCCAGAAGAACGCCGGCGCTCAGAATGGCAAACACAATGGCCTCCGCCATGGTCGCGCTATGGGCGGCCAGGTTCATGATGCCTGGGCCGCCTTGGATAGCCGGGCCTCGAAGTCGGCGCGGAACTTGGTGAGGAAACCCAGCATGGGCCAGGCAGCGGCTTCGCCCAGAGCGCAGATGGAATTGCCGGCGATCCCGCTGGCCACGTCGGCCAGCAGATCGATGTCCCCTGGCCGGCCTTCGCCCTCCGCCAGGCGCGTGCACACCCGCGCCAGCCAACCCGTGCCCTCGCGACAGGGCGTGCACTGCCCGCACGACTCGTGGGCATAGAAGCGCATGATGCGGGCACACAGGCCCACCACGTCGGTCTTGTCGTCGAACACCACCACGCCCCCTGAGCCGGCCATGGTCTTCAGCCGGCGACCACTTCCAATGTCGAAAGCAACGCCTGGTCTCACCTCCACGTCTCTGATGCGTGGATCGCTAGTCAGGGCATCGAACTCGATGGGCACATCGATCTCGCTGGCATCGAGCGGCGGCATAGAACTTCCCCCGGGAATCACGCCGCGCAGAGCTCGTCCCTGCGAAATGCCGCCGCACACGTCGTAGATCAGCTCGCGAAACGAGATGCCCATAGGCAACTCATACACGCCGGCTCGCTTCACGTGCCCTGACACGCACAGCAGGCGGGTGCCGCCCGACTTTCCCATGCCCGCCTTGGCGAACCAGTCCCCGCCGTGGGTGACGATGTCGGGAACGTTCATTAGGGTCTCCACGTTGTTGACCACAGTGGGCTGGCCGAAAAGACCTTTGATGGCAGGAAAGGGCGGCTTGTTGCGCGGCCACCCGCGCTTGCCCTCGATGGACTCCAGCATGGCGGTTTCCTCGCCACAGATGTAGGCACCGGCGCCCAGGTGCACGGTAATGTCCAACTTGAAAGAGCCGTTGGCACTCTGCCGCTCCTGTCCCAGCCAGCCCGCCGCGTACGCCTGGTCGATTGCTTCCTGCACGATGTCTGCCTCGCGCCGCAGCTCGCCCCGTATATAGATGAAGGCGTGGGTGCACCCCAGGGCAAACGCCGAGATGGCCACGCCCTCGACCAGCAGATGAGGATCGCTCCCCAGCAGCACACGGTCCTTGAAGGTACCCGGTTCGGACTCGTCGCCGTTGCACACCAGATACACGCGCTGGGCGTCTTTGGGCAAGAAACCCCACTTGACCCCGGCAGGGAATCCCGCACCGCCGCGGCCGCGCAGATTGGACTTCTTGACCTCCTCCACCACCTTGTCCCGTCCCGTGCCCAGGGCTTTCTCGAACGCCTGCCACCCGCCGTGTGCCCGATACACATCGAGCTTCTGGATGTCGGGGATGCCAAAATTCTTGGTCACGATCTTGAGCCCCGGCGTTTCGCGGTAGCCGCTGCCCGAGGTTCCACAGGCCGGCAGCGTGGACACACCTGGCGCGGGCGCCAGCGACGACGATGCCTGCTGCGGCTCGCTTTCACTCGCCTGTCGCCGCAACTCATCGATGAGCCTGTCCACCTTCTCGTGGGTCAGGCTGACGTAGTGGTGCGGGCCGCAGGTCATGGTGGGCGCGTAGGCGCAACCGCCCAGCCCATCCTCTTCACCCAGACTGAACAGTCCGTCGGGCGTGGTCTGGCCCGGCTTGATGCCCAGACGCTTCTCCAGGTGGCGCAAGACATCGTGACCGCCGCGCAGGGTGCAACCGAGATTGGTGCACACATGCAAGGGGTAGCGAGCCGGCGCCTGCAGCCGGAACAAGGTGTAGAACGTGGCCACGCCAAAAACGTGCGAGAGCGGAAGATCCAGGGTTCGCGCAACCAGTTCTAGCGCCTCCTGCGACAGATAGCTGAATTCGTCCTGGGCCACATACAGGACACCCAGCAAGGTGGCTTGCCGGGTGGGATAGCGCGTGAGCAATCGCTCTATCTGCTGATGCGCTTTTTCGGAAAACTCAAGTGGCATCGGATCGCCTGGCTCCCAGTCCGCTTCCGCGCAAATCTCCGTCGTCGAACGCCTTCCGTCAAGGCGCCGTTGCTTCTGCTGAGGGAGTCCCATCGACGCTGCGCAACGCAGGGTTGGCACGCGGAACACATGGCACGCGGAACACTGTTGCTTTCCCAACGATGAATGTGCTCTCGTGGGCCTCGGTCTAGGCGGGGGCCTGTGGCTTCAGCCGCAGATCTCTTCCGCCGATACTTGCGCAAAGGCATGGCAAAGCGGTTCCTTCTCGTCGACGCTGATCCCGTCGGACAGGCAGCCCTCCAGCACGTCGCCGCGTCGCTGGAAGGTGAGGATTTTGTGGCTGCCACCGCGGAGTCTGCGCGAGCCATGCTACGCGCAGAGCCTTTCGATCTCTGCATCCTGGACATGAACCTCCCTGACGGCGGCGAGCAGGTGATAAGCACCGCGCAGGCGTGCCAGCCGTGGATTCCGGTTGTGGCCCTGGCCGGCCAGGGCACGGTTGCTGAAGTGGTCACGGCTTTTCGCGCGGGCGCCGCCGAATTTCTGCCCCGGCCGTTCCACCATGACTTGGCTGTGGCGATCGTTCGGCGCGTACTGCAAGAGCGAGCCAGCGGCACCCTGGGCGAGCAAACCACCGGGGCCTGCCTCATTGGTGACCACCCGGCCATGCGGGTGGTTCTCGAACGCATTGGTCAGGCGGCCGAATCCGGCGCCAGCGTGCTGGTCCGTGGCGACCAAGGCACCGGCAAGGAAGTCGTTGCCCGTCTCATCCACGCCTGCG
>PMLB01000030.1:0-669 GCA_003158735.1 Myxococcales bacterium
ACGGTCGTCGCGCCACCCGTCGTACCGATCCCCGGAGTTCCGCCCGTGCCGGCCCTGCCCCCAGCTCCGACTGGGCCAGTACTGACTACCCCGCCGCTTGCAGACAATCCGCCAGCTCCGATTGCTCCACCGGTCGCGGCACTGCTGCCGGTTCCTACCCCGCCGCCAGATCCGACCCTCCCTCCCATGGAAACTGCGCCACCCATTCCACTGCCTCCAGACCCGCCCTCGGATTCCGTCACTCCACCGCCCGCCGTGGTCCCGCCAGCTTTCATAGCGCCGCCGGTGCCCATCACGCCCCCAGTTGTTGCGGCACCGCCGGCTCCCGTAATGCCGCCGGTTCCTGTCACGCCACCACTTGCCGGTGTGTCACGAGCGTCGACGGGAGGGACGGCGGCGTCGACCGGATGGAGAGTTCCGGCGTCGGCAGTTTCGGGTGGCGTGGTCGTGCCACCTGGACAAGCGAGATCGGCTAGTTCGTTCAGGTACTTCTCGACATTGGTGTAGCCATCGCCGGTGTAGTCGCCGCTGCCGTCGCTGGCGCTATTCGGGTTGAGTCCATGCGCAGTCTCCCAGGTATCCGGTATGCCGTCGCCGTCCGTATCAAAGCCCGCGGGCCGAGTTACTTGGGTCATGGCTGGTTGGCCGCCCACATCGCTTTCGTCGGCG
>PMLB01000030.1:732-3113 GCA_003158735.1 Myxococcales bacterium
GAAATCCGCGTTGACCACTGCCCGTCCATTGAGTTGGCCGTCCTTGTTCACGTCCACCATGTTGCCGGTTTGGTAGGCGTGGTCGGTATTGGTGTAGAATGTGAAGAACTTGTCGACGGCCGAGGGGCCAGCAATCAGATAGTTGCCAATGTAGTCCTCGTACCAGTCCGTCCCCGAGTGGCCGCCGATAATTCCGCCACCAGTGCCCCAGTCATAGACCACGTTGTTGATGCACTCTCCGTTCGCTTTGAACTTGGGGTTGCGCTCATTGTTGTCGATCCAGAGGTTGTGGGCGATGGTGATGTCCTGCTCTCCATCAATGATGGAGCCGAAATTCTGCGGAGGCACGCCCTCGCCGACGATCGAGTTCTGCAGGGTCACGGTGCTGCTGGTGCCGGTGATGCCGAAGTTGTCCCAGCGTCCCCATTGTATGGAGACGTGGTCGAAGATCATGTTCTGGCCGTCGGTGATGTTGACGGTCTTCTTGGCACTGCCCGAGCTGTCGGTCATGCCCTGACGAAAACGGAGATAGCGCACGATCATGTTGCTGCGGCTGCTGAAGCTGGTTTCCCTGCCATAGATGGTGATGCCATCGCCCGGGGCGCTCTGGCCCGCCAAGGTGATGTTGTCGCCACCGACTACGAGGACGTCGGCTAGTTTGATCACGCCGCTGACGTCGAACACCACGATGCGGCTGCCTTGGCTGACGGCATCGCGCAGGGAGCCGCTTCCGGAATCGGCGAGGGTGGTGACGTGAACCACCTGGCCCTTGCGGCCGCCGGTGACCATAGCGGCAAAGCCCTCGGCCCCGGGAAAAGCCAGCGGAGCCGCCACGGCCGAGCCTGCGGCCATGGTTGCAGTTACTAGCGCCGTGGTGCCACACCAACGACGAAGACTCGGTGAAACGGGTGCATGCATCAAAATGACCTCCCAAGTTCAGCAAGCATTATAGTGGCTTGTCGGTGGGTGTGGAAACGCGCATTGAGAAGCGCTCCACGGGTACGGGATTGTATCTAAGGTCCTCATGCGCAACTGGGCTGGCATGCGTCGTGGTCGATATTGAAACCAAGAAGCAGGTCGGCGCAGGGCAAGTTTCCCCAGCGATTCCAGGGCGCTTGCACTTGCACCGCGAGCTCTCCAATGCTATGAGTCACGGCTGGATAGCGCTTTTTCTGGACCGCGATGACCCACTCCGCCGCGTCGTTGCCCCTATTTCTTAGAGGAATTTTTCGTGCAAGACGAGGGCGCCCTTCTCACACAGCGGGACACGAGTTCCTTGAATGAGTTCGCGACGACTGCACCTTCGCACGCCAAAATCCAGATGTTCTGGTTTGGCGCTATGTGAGGACATTGAGAAAGGCCACACCATGAGGAACTGCCAAGTCTTGCTGGGCATCACGATCCTGGGCACTGCCCTTGTTGGCGCGTGCTCGAACAACGGCGCCGGTACTCAAGCTAGCGGAGGCGCGGGAGGCGGAAGTTCCAAGGCGTCGGGCACGGGAGGTGAGAACGGCGCGGGCGGAACCTCAAATGCGGGTGGCGCAGCCGGCGGGCGCTCGGGCAGCGGTGGCATTGCGACCAGCGGCGGTGCGACAGCCACGGGAGGTGAGACCAGCGCTGGTGGGACGATGGGCGGCAGCACGCTCGGGTCCGGCGGCAGCACGGCTACGGGCGGCTCGATCGGCACTGGCGGAATGACGGGCACGGGCGGCGCGACGGGCGGCACGACTCGTACGGGCGGAGTGACGGACAACACCACCGGTGTCGGCGGAGCGACGGGAGGGACGACTGGCCTGGGCGGGGCGGCTGGGGGCATCACCACAGCAGGTGGCTCGGCCGGCGGCAAGGGCGGAGCGATGGCAGGCACGACCAGCGCAGCCGGCGCGACAGGGGGCAAGGGCGGAACCATCGGCTCAGGCGGCATTGCGGCTTCGGCAGGCGTCACCACACGGGGCGGGTCCACGGGTTCCGGGGGCGGTGCAGGTCAATCCGGTGCGGGCGGATCAATCCTGTCCGGCCCGGCGGTGGCATTCCCCGGCGCACTCGGTTTTGGCAAGAAGGCGACTGGCGGCCGAGGCTATGCCGTGTACCACGTGACCAACTTGAACGACACCGGCACGGGCTCCTTCCGTGACGCCGTCAGCGCGGACAACCGCATAGTGGTCTTCGACGTCGGTGGCTATGTCCTTCTGACAACGGCTGTGTCAGCCAAGAGCAACCTGACCATCGCAGGTCAGACGGCGCCTGGCGACGGCATTGGTTTCCAGGGGTTCGAGGTTTCGTTTAACGCTGCGTCTAACATAATCGTGCGCTACGTGCGCTTCCGCCAGGGCCTCATCGATCCCGATTGGAGGAAAAGCGGGATCAACCTGCTCAATGGC
>PMLB01000101.1:0-4245 GCA_003158735.1 Myxococcales bacterium
CCGCATGTGCGTGGTCGAGGTGAAAAACCCCGACGGCTCGACGCGACTGGAACCCGCGTGTTCCTGTCAGGTGCAACCCGGCATGGTGGTGCGGACCAACACCCGCGAGCTGCGCGAAGCCCGCCGCGTGATCATCGAGCTGATTCTCGCCAACCATCCGCGCGCCTGCCAGACCTGCATCCGCAACGGCCGTTGCCAGCTGCAGTCGGCGTGCCGCGAATACCAGATCGATGGCATCCGCTACGAAGGCGAGAAACGCCACAACGAGCCGGACACCTCGTCGGTGGCCATCACGCGCCACCCTGACTTCTGCATCCTGTGTGGCAAATGTGTGCGCGTGTGCCGCGAGGTCCAGGGCGTGTACGCGCTCGATTTCGTCAACCGCGGCTTTCACACCACGGTGCTGCCCGCCTTCGACCGGGACTTGGTCGAAACCGTGTGCGTGCTGTGCGGGCAATGCCTGCTCAAGTGCCCGGTGGCCGCCATCCGCGACAAGAGCTATCTCAGCGAGGTCGAGGCCGCGCTGGAAGATCCCAATCGCGTGGTGGTGGTGCAGATCGCGCCCAGCGTGCGCGCCACCATCGGCGAGGTCTTCGGCCTCGCGCCCGGGGTTTCGCTCACGCGCAAGCTGCCCACAGCCTTGCGGCGCATCGGCTTCGACTACGTGTTCGACACCGACTTCGGCGCCGACATGGCCGTGATGGAAGAAGGCCACGAACTGGTGGAACGCCTGAAGAGCGGCGGCCCGTTCCCGCTCATCACCAGTTGCTCGCCGGGCTGGGTGAAGTTCATGGAGCACTTCTACCCAGAGTTCATTCCCAACATGTCGAGCACCAAGTCGCCCCAGCAGATCGTCGGGGTGCTGACCAAGACCTTCTTCGCTGAGCGCAACGCGATCGATCCCGCGCGCATCTTCAACGTCTCGGTGATGCCTTGCTCGGCCAAGAAGTTTGAGATCCGCCGGCCCGAACACCGGCTGCCCAGCGGCCTAGCCGAGATGGATGCCGTGCTCACCACGCGCGAATTCGGCGACCTGCTCCAGCTTTACGAGATCGACCTACCTTCGCTCCCGAACTCCGCCTTCGATCCGATTCTCGGGGAAGCCACCGGGGCCGGCCTCATGTTCGGTGTGACCGGCGGCATGATGGAGGCGTCTCTGCGCACGGTGGCCAGCGTGCTCTACCCACAGCGCGAACCGCGCATGGAATACGCCCTTCTGCGCGGCACGGCTGGGATCAAGCGCGGCTCGGTGCTGATCGGTGACCGCGAACTGAAAATCTGCGCCGTGCACGGCCTGGGCAACGCGCGGCGCGTGCTGGACGAAATCAAGACCGGCCAGGACGAGGTGCATTTCCTCGAGGTGATGGCGTGCCCGGGCGGCTGCATCGGCGGGGGCGGGCAGCCGCTGCCTACCGACGAGGACACGCGCCAGCGCCGCATCGAATGCATGTACGCGGAGGATCGCGGGATGCCGCTGCGCCTGGCCCACCAGAACCCGGCGATCCGCGCCGTGTACGACCAGTTCTTGGGTAAGCCGCTGGGCGAGAAAGCCCACCACCTGCTGCACGCCCACTACGCCGTCCGCGCCCCGCGCGGTTGGTGAGGGGCGGGACCTGATACACTTTGTCGGCCGTGCGCTTTGTCGCTGATCTGCATATCCACTCGTATCTGTCGCGGGCCACCAGCAAAGAGCTGAACCTGGAGCAACTGCATCGCTGGGCTCAGCGCAAAGGGATTGCCGTAGTCGCCACCGGCGACTTCACCCATCCGCGCTGGTTCGCCGAACTGCGCGACAAGCTGGTTTCAGCGGGCGACGGTCTCTTTGCCTTGCGCGAAGAATTGGCCAGGGCCGTGGACGCCGAGGTTCCTGCGGCCTGTCGCGCGCCGGTGCGTTTCATGCTGTCGGTCGAGGTCAGCAGCATCTACAGCCGCGGTGATCGGGTGCGCAAGGTGCACAATCTCATCTACGCGCCCGACTTCGAGTCCGCGGCGCGCGTGTCGTCGCGCCTGGCCCGCATCGGCAACATCGAATCCGACGGACGCCCCATCCTGGGCGTGGATTCGCGCGACCTTCTGGAGATCACGCTGGCATCCTCGCCAGACGCCTTTCTCATCCCCGCGCACATCTGGACGCCCTGGTTCTCGGCCTTGGGCTCGCAGTCCGGCTTCGATTCGATTTCCGAATGTTTTGCCGATCTCGCGCCTCACATCTTCGCGGTCGAAACCGGTCTCTCGTCCGACCCGGCCATGAACTGGCGCCTCTCCGCCCTGGATGGCTATGCGCTCGTCTCCAGCTCCGATGCCCATTCCCCGGACAAGCTGGGTCGCGAAGCCAATCTGTTCGACTGCGATCTCTCCTACTTTGCCATGCGCGACGCGCTTCGCGAGCGCGGGGCCGGTTTTCTCGGCACGCTCGAGTTCTTTCCCGAGGAGGGCAAGTACCACGCCGATGGCCACCGCAAGTGCGAGGTGGTGATGACGCCCGACGAGGCTGCCGCGTGCGACAAAATATGCCCGCGTTGCGGAAAGCCTCTTACCAGCGGCGTGCTCGGCCGGGTGGCGGCGTTGGCTGACCGACCAGAAGGTTTTCGGCCGGAAGGCGCCAAGCCTTTTGCCAGCCTGGTGCCACTGGTCGAGGTTGTGGGCGAAGTGCTGGGCGTGGGAGCGGGCAGCAAGCGCGTGGCGAGCGCGTGCCAGCAACTGGTGTCGCGGGTTGGGCCCGAGCTGACTGTGCTTCGCGATGCGCCCCTGGAAGACCTGGGCCGCGAGGGGCCGCCCCTGCTGGCCGAGGCCCTGCGCCGCATGCGCGCGGGCGAGGTGAAACGGCAAGCCGGCTATGACGGCGAGTACGGCGTGGTGCGCATGTTCGACGAAGAAGAGCGCCTGCGTTTGCTCGCGCAGACGGCCTTCTCCTTTGGCGGAACGGCCGTTGCTCCTGCCGAGAAGCCAAAGGCAGAGCCTGCCATCCGTCCGCCAGGTGAAGAAGTTCCGACGGACTCTGCCGCCGATCCCAATCGTGAACAGGAAGCAGCCATCGCCCACGGCGAGGGGCCGTTGCTCATTGTGGCTGGCCCGGGCACCGGCAAGACGCGCACCCTGGTGGAACGGATTGCGCGCCTGGTGCGCACCCGCGCTGCCGCGCCGACGGAGATCACCGCCATCACCTTCACGCGCAAGGCAGCAACCGAGTTGCACGAGCGCCTCGCCAAGCTGCTGGGCCCGCGCGCTGACGGTGTCTCGGTGCAAACATTCCACGCGCTCGGTCTCGACCTGCTGCGGGCGCGCGCCGCTGCCGCCGGATTGCCGCCAAACTTCGCGATTCTCGACGAGACCGCTCGCCATGCTCTGCTCGCTCAGGTGCGCGAGGAGGCGGGTGAGTGCGCGCTATCGGTCGCGCGGGCCGCGAGCGCCATCTCGGCGGCCAAGGCCGCGCTGGTCGCGCCAGCAGATGCAGCACCCGAACTGGCGGCAATCTACTGTGTGTATGAGAAGGCTCTCGCCGGCGCGGGCGCGGTGGATTTCGACGATCTGCTGGTGCGTGCTGTCCGCCTGTTGGAGACGGATCAAGCCGCGCTCGCCTCCGCGCGCCGTCGCTGTCGCCACCTGCTGGTGGACGAGTATCAGGACATCAATGCCGCCCAATACCGCTTGGTCCGCCTGCTCGCGCCCGAGGGTCCGTCCACGAATCTGTGCGCGGTTGGCGATCCCGATCAGTCGATCTACGGTTTTCGCGGTTCCGATCCTTCCTATTTCGGCCGTTTCGCCAGCGACTATCCTGGAGCCCGCACGCTGACGCTTGCTCGCAATTATCGTTCCGTGGCGTCGGTCGTGGGTCTGGCCACCGCTGTCATCGAACGCACGCCCGGCCGCGCGGCGCGTGCGCTGCAGCCAGTTTCGGCGCGCGGATGCAAAGTCCTTCGCCAAGTTCTCTCCGACGAGCGAGCCGAGGCGGACTTCATTGCCGCCGAGATTGAGGCGCAGGTTGCGGGCACCAGTTTCCTTTCCATGGATGCGGGCCGTGCCGCCGACGGGCACGGCCTGGCCTTTCATCAGATCGCGGTATTGGTGCGTCTGTCTGCCCAGGCCGATGCCATCGAAGAGGCGCTCGACCGCAGCGGGATTCCCTATCACCGCCGGGGCGACGACGCGTTCACCGCGCGCCCGCATGTGGCGGACATCTTGGCCAAGCTGCGCCGCCATGTCGATGAGATGGGAACCCTGGCAGGGTTCCCATGCCCTCCCGCG
>PMLB01000101.1:4288-8776 GCA_003158735.1 Myxococcales bacterium
AGCTAAGCTCGCCGACTCCCCACGCGACTGAGATGGGAACCCTGCCAGGGTTCCCATGCCCTCCCGCGATGGTCCGCGGCGAGCGAAGCTCGCCGACTCCCCACGCGACTAGCCAGCCCGCGCAGGCGCAGTTTCCGCCAGTCGCAAACCTGCTCGCAACGCTGGTTCCCGACGCCAATCTCGACCCACGCTGCCTGCGTGCGCTGGAACTCTTGCAGGCCTTTGCCGTGCCGTTTGGTGCCGATGCAGCCAACTTCCTCTCCGAAATGGCACTGGCGCGCGAAACCGACCTGCAATATCTCCCGCAAAAGGTGGCGCTGCTGACCTTGCATGCGAGCAAGGGCCTGGAATTCCCGCTGGTCTTCATTGCCGGGTGCGAGGACGGAATCCTGCCGCTGCGTCTGCCTTGGCTGCCACCCGCGGACCTGGAAGAAGAGCGCCGTCTGCTCTACGTGGGCATGACCCGCGCCCAGCAACGCCTGGTCCTGACCGCCGCCCATCGCCGCAGCCTGGCCGGCCGCACAGTGGAGAATCGCCCCTGTCCGTTTCTCGACGACATGCCGGCCGAGCTGCTCACCACCTCGCGCTCGGCCCCGCGCCGTCACAAGGCGCGCCAGCTATGCCTATTGAAATCCTAACTCTTTCGCACTCCGGGCACGAGACTGCTTTGAATGCCGCGTTCTGCTAGCAACCAATATCGCCTCGTTGCCGAGAACTCCTGCTGGTGCTCTCCACGCAACCAGCAGCAAGCTGTCACACCCACGCGATCGCGGGCGCGTACGAGCGCCACTGCCCCGAGACGACCTTTCTTGCCCGCGGTGTCCTGCTTCCTGGATGGATGAAACACCCGAAGCGAGAAGGAGCCTTGCTCGCGCGTGACTTGATTGTGAAAGAGCTCCATTGGGTTGATGGCACGGCTGCCGTATTTATCGTCTTGACAGTACGGGCCGAACACCGACGACAGGAGCATCTCGATATGGGCGCCGCACTCGCCGGCAACAGCGCGCGTGAGACCGGGTGGGCTCCTCTACGAGCAACTCGTGAACCGGGCCGTCGCCTTCCTGCCGATGCCGAAGAAGACGTCGAGGACGCCGAAGCGGGCCCAACTGCGATGCGGGTTGGGTGTGGTGTCGCATGGGGCGCGGACGCTACGGTTTCGTGCCCGGCAAGAGGCGCGGGTACATCCATCCGGTGACGGCGCTCACCCAGGCCGTAGCCGCCAGCCAGGCGCCCAGCACGTCCGAAGGATAGTGCACGCCGAAGTAAACCCGCGACACACCGACACCGATGGCGAAGGCAGCGCCCGAGACGAGCGCGGTGATCCGCACGCTGCGCGGGACGCCACGCGTCCATAGGAGAACAAGCAGGCTCGCGATGACGCCCGTCGACACCATCGTGTGCCCGCTCGGGAACGACGGCAACGCTGGCGTCGACAGTATATAGATCCAAGTCTCGCCCGGTCGCGCCCGACGGAACCTTTCCTTCAACAGCACGTTGAGAAGCAGGCTGCCGCCCGCGGCGAGGGCGAGAAAGAGAGCCTGTCGAAACTGCCGGTAGATGACCAGTATCGCGAGCACAGCAAGCGCGAGCAACATCATCGGAAGTGGGCCGCCTGCCTGCGTGCAAGCCATCATCAGAGAGTCCGGAGCACCCCGCATGCCGACAACCCAGCGCTGAATTGGCTCGTCGAAAACATCGAGCTCCCCTTCGCGCATCTCACTCGCCAGACGTGCAAAGAACACCGTCGCCCCGAGGCACAGAGGCAGACTCCAGGAGAGTCGGCGCACAACGCGCGCCCCGAGGCGCGCCGTAGCCACAGCCAATCGCGAAAGCGGTCTCAGTGACGACACCCCAGCTTCTGCTGTGGGGACTGCCAGGCTCGCACTCGATCTTCGAGCAGCTCCAGGACGCGCTGGAGATCGCGCGCCGGTCCTGCAACGTGATCGGCCTGGTGGAGTGAGGCTGTCCATAGTCGTGGATTGCGGCGCCTGCCGTCCCGCTCATCCGGTGATGAACGATAAGGCAGGGCCGCAACCGATGATGTCGCTGGTCCTAGGCGGCTTCATGTCGCCGTCGACGGTGGCGATGGTCGGCTCCTGGTAGTCGATGCTCAGATGCGGCACGACCGCATCGAAGGTAGCCGGCAGCGGCAGGCCGGCCCAAAGCGGGCCGAGGCTGCCGACCAGCCCCCAGAACGACAGGTGTGTCGACCGGAGCATGAAGCATCCAGGTTGGCTTCTCGCCTTAGGCATGGCTCGGCAACCGAGGCCGATATCGTCAATCGAGGCGCAGATGATCCCGGTATGGGTCGTGAAGGGCGCGACGGGCGGATCGTTGCCCTCGGGTAGTGTGATCGTGGCGTGCACCGGTCGGGTCAGGATCTGCTTCGACTTCCTGAAGGTTAGCAGGGACAGGATCTCATTGCCGATCGTCGTCAGAACGACCTTGATCGCCCGCCTCGGCCCGCGGTGCTTGGGGTCCTCGTAGTACTTCTGCAGAAAATTCACGGGGAGTCCCGTGCCGTAGAGGAAGCCGTACTCGTCGTTAATCTTGAGCGGGTTGAGCGGCGTCACGTCCAGCGGACGCTTGTCGCGGATCTTGGCGGCGATGAGTTCGGCCAGTTTGACCGCAGGATGCTTGGTGAGTCCGAGGGTCGTTGCAAGATTGTTCATTGTGCCGATGGGGATGATGAGAATCTGCGGGATAGGCGCGGCCGGGGAGCGTTCGTGCTCGAGCAGCACCTTCGACAGTGTCTCATGCACGGTGCCGTCGCCGCCGGCGATGACGAGTATGTCAGGACGGTCGTGGCTAAGCTGCTTGGCCGTACCTTCGAGCGCGCTGAGTGTCTCAGGGTTGTAGGTCCAGCGCGGAGTGGCGAGGATCGATGAGATCACTTTGCCGAGCCCGGCTCGGGGCGTGTTCTTGCCCGCCTTCGGGTTGGTGACGACTGCGACTTTCTTTTCTGTCATTTCTCCCCCCTGGCGCGTTTCAGAAGGTGCCGGCGAGTCCCAGACCGTGCGCTCCGACCGGGGCGATCTGGACGTGAGTTTCCCAGCGGCGGAGGTGAAGCCAGGGGACGCCGATGCCGATGCCGGTGCCGACTACCGCGGCGACGGCGACGTCGGTTGGAAAATGATGGCCGGACGCGACCCGCTCGACCCCAATGCTGCTGGCAATCAGTGCGCCTACGAACCAGGGCCAGACCTGCTCGCCGTACCGTTTGCGAATGGTGTACGCCGCCACCGCGAGACCGGCGAACGCGGTAGAGACGTGGCCGGCATAAAAGGAGAGATAGCCCTCGCCCGCGCCGACGAAGGCGGGATCGCCCGCATAGGTGCGGGGTCTCGGGCGCGCCACGATGAAGTTGGTCGCATTCTGTAGAGCGGTGTCGACGGCCAACGCCTCGACGTAGATCACCAGATCTTCACCCCAGGCGCGCCCAAACCCCAGGGCGAAAAGATCGACGAGAGGCAGCGCCGACAGCACGCTATAGACCGTGGCATCGGCGGCAATGCTCGCGGCCTGGCTGTGGTAGTGGACGGTCCACCGGTCGAGGCTATTGATGCCGTCCGGTTTACAGGGACAGTCTTTGTGCACCAGCTGGTTCTCGAATAGGATGCGCACCAGCCCCGCGGCGCCACCCACGACGATAAGGGGAATGTCGACAGCCAGATGCAGCTTGTACACCTCGCGTGGCTGCGGTTTGGGTGGCGCAGGCCAGTCAGCGGGCAGCGGCTGCTGTGTCGGTTCAAATGGAGTGGGTGTGGTGTCGTCTTGGACGGAGGTGGCGAGCAACAGCAGCGCAATCAGAGCGTTCACGGGTTTGCTCCCGCAAGTCTTTGGGTTGTCGATCTCATTTCTTGCCGCTCCTTGGAGCCGTCTTTGGTGGTTGCGCCTTGGGCGGTCCTTCGTCCTTCTGCAAGAAGATAGTTGAGCAATTTCACCGGCGCTCACCCCCCGCCACGGGTTCGCGCGCGCCCAGCGACTTGCCGCCGCGCGAGCGCTCGGCGACGCCGGCAGACTTCGTCGTGCCGGGAGGCACGGCGCTCGGACGCTGGCCGGGTGGCGGCGGATCCTGGTCGGGAGCGCGCGCGCCGGCCTGCTTACCGCCGGCCGCCGCTTGTTCGATGATTGCGTTGATCTCCCCGCCCACGAGCAGGATGAACCCGGTGATGAAGAGCCAGGTCAGAAGTGCGATGACGCCGCCGATCGAGCCGTAGGTGACGTTGTAACTGCCGAAGTGGGACACATACGCGCTGAAACCCCAACTCACCAGGAACCAAACCAGCGTCCCAATAACCGCGCCCGGCGTGATGAACTTGATCTTCTGGTCGACATCGGGCAGCACGTAGTAGCTGAGCGCGGCGCCGAACGTGATCATGATTGCGACGATCGGCCAACGGATCCAGCGGATGACGATCACGTATTCGTCGGCGATGTGGAGATAGCGGGCCGCCCACCACCCGACGCTGCCGCCCGCCACGAGCA
>PMLB01000208.1 GCA_003158735.1 Myxococcales bacterium
AGGTAGACCTCGGTCTTGCCCGAGCCGGTGATCCCGTGGAGCAAGAAGCCGCTGTAGCCCTTGCCCAAGGCCGCTGCCAAGGTGTCGAACGCGGCTTGCTGGTGCGGGTTGAGCACAGGAGGCTCGACCGCTGACGCCACTCCCTTTTGGGCCTCAGCCTTGCGCCGGCTCTTGCTGGGGCCAGCCACCTGGTCGACAATCTCGACCAGACCGCGCTCCAGCAAGTGCGCCATGCGCGCCGCTGCCCCGGCCGCGCGCGCCAGCGCGGTCGGGCTCAAGGTCCGCGCCGTGCGGAGGCGGGCCAGCAACGCCCGGTCTTGCGCATCGAGCGTGATCCCGGCCATGTGCGAACGCCCGTCGGCCTCCAGGTCGATCAAGCGTCGTCCCGTCCGCGTGAGACGGATGCGGCGCGAGGCAATGGCCCGCTGGCCGCGCGGAAGAGCGGAACGCAGGACCTCGCCCAGCGGGGCCAGGTAGTAGCCGGCTGCCCAGCGGCACAGCTCGAGAATGGCTTCGTCGACTGCAGGACCGTCGCCCACCACGTCCGTGATGTCGCGCACCGGGCCGGCCGCGGTTTCCGGATGCCCCACCACGAAGCCCGTCACCTGGCGCGGACCGAAAGGCACGATCACCTCGGTGCCGAGAGGCAGGCGTGCGCCCGCGCGAGGATCGCGGTAGGTAAACGTCTCCTCAAGCGGAAGGGTCACCGCCACCTGCAACAAGGTGCCAGGAACTGTCGCCGAAGTGCTCGCTGCTGCGGTCACGTCTCGCGCAGAAGTTTCTCCGCGCCCGCGCGCACCGCCGCGCCGATGTCCGATCGGCGGAGCGCATAGCGAAGCACGGCCAGCACGTAGCCTGTCCGATCGCCAGCATCGAAACGTTCACCGCGCAACAGCACGCCATACAGGCCGTCGCTGGCGCACAGTGTGGCCAAGGCATCCGTCAGTTGAATCTCGCCACCCTTGCCTGGCTTGGTGCTGGCAAGAATGGGAAAGATCTCGGGCGGCAAGATATAGCGGCCCACGATGGCCAGACGCGAAGGGGCTTTGCCCGGTTCGGGTTTCTCGACCAGTCGATTAAGGCGAAACACGCCCCCTCCCAGCGCCTCGCCGGCCACGATTCCGTAGAGGTGCTCCTGCCCCGGGGGCACCTCCCAAAGGCCCACCACTCCCTTGCCATACTTCGCGTAGACATCGAGCAATTGCTTGATGCCCGGCTCGTCACCTTCGAGCAGGTCGTCACCCAGCAGGACGGCGAAGGGCTCGTCCACCACCAAGCCGCGCGCGCACAGCACGGCGTGACCCAGGCCGCGCGCCTCGGCTTGGCGAATGGCCGAGATGTGCGCCAGATCCGTCAGCCGCCGTATCATCGCCAGGTCGTCCAGCCTGCCCTTGCGTTCCAGCAGCTCCTCCAGCTCAGCCCCGCGGTCAAAGTAGTCCACCAGGGCGTCCTTGCCCCGGCTGGTGATCAGAATCAGATCGCGAATCCCGCTGGCCACGCACTCCTCGACGTTGATCTGGATGGCCGGCACATCCACGATGGGCAGCAATTCCTTCGGGACAGCCTTGGTCACCGGCAAGAACCTGGTCCCGAATCCCGCAGCCGGGAGAACTGCCTTGCGAACTGTCTTCACGATCGCCATGGCTTGTCAGCGTAGCCTACTGCGAGGCTGCGGTCACGTTATGGGTCGCTTGATCTGGAGGATATGCCCCGGCATCCACTTCGGATCGAGACGCACGTAGTTCCATTCGCCGCGCCAGGTATAGGTCGACTCGGTCAGGAGGTCGGTTAGCTCATAGCTGGCCGGCACTCCCTCGGCCAAGTTCTTGCCCCGCTCCACCTTGTGAAACAGCTCGGGCACCAGACGGATGGTGCCGTCCTGCACGTTGCGCGGGTCCACGTTCACCACCGTCACCAAGACATCGGCCAGGTCAGCCGTAGTCTTGGCGTAGGCAATGATGTTGGGGCTGCTGGATTCGAGGAACTTGATGTTGCGGGCCAGTGCCAGCGCGGGATGGCTGCGCCGGATCTTGTTCACCGTGGTCACCAGCTCCTTGATGTTCCCGGGCCGGTCCCAGTCCCAGGTCTTGTACTGGTACTTCTCCGAATCCAGGTACTCCTCGCTGCCAGCCGTGAGCGCGCGGTTTTCGCACAGCTCGAACCCGCTGTAGATGCCGTAGCTGGGCGACAAGGTCGCGGCCACAATCAGGCGAACCATGAAGGCCGAGCGTCCCCCGTGCTGCAAGTACTCGTGCAGAATGTCCGGCGTGTTGGCGAAAAAGTTCGGCCGCAAATAGTCTGCAGTGTCCGTGAGGAATAGCTCGGTGGCGTACTCTTCCAGCTCCGGGCGCGTGTTGCGCCAGGTGAAGTAACTGTACGACTGAGTGAACCCGACCTTGGCCAGCATCTTCATGCGCTTGTTTCGCG
Organism: Myxococcales bacterium; assembly: GCA_003158735.1. Lineage (GTDB taxonomy): Bacteria > Myxococcota_A > Polyangia > Fen-1088 > Fen-1088 > Fen-1137. The sequence goes on from PMLB01000208.1 coordinate 2,428, forward strand.
TGAAAGCCTCAGCCAGGAAGAGCACGTCAGGGTGATCGCGGTGCACCCGGGTGATCAGCCACTCCCAGAAGCTGACCGGCTTGGTGTGCGGGTTGTCCACACGCAGGATGCGCACGCCCCGTTTCACCCAGAACACCACCACGTCGAGCAACGCCTGATACAGGCCTTCACGGTCCTCGGTGTCGAAGTTGATGGGGTAGATGTCCTGATACTTCTTGGGCGGATTCTCGGCGTACTTGATGGTTCCGTCGGGCCGCTTGCTGAACCAGTTGGGGTGCTGCTTGGCCCAGGGGTGATCGGGCGAACACTGCACGGCAAAGTCGAGCGCGATCTCTAGCTTGAGCGCGCGCGCCGCAGCCACGAAGTGGTCGAACTCGGCCAGTGTGCCCAGATCGGGATGGATGGCATCATGGCCGCCCTCGTCGCTGCCAATCGCCCAGGGCGACCCAGGATCGCCAAGCTGGCAGTCTTCCGCATTGTTGGGTCCCTTGCGATGGCTGCGGCCAATGGGATGGATGGGCGGCAGATAGAGCACGTCGAAGCCCATGGCCGCGATCGCAGGCAAGCGCGCCTCGGCTTCAATGAGGGTCGAGCCGCGCGCGGGATCCTGGCCCTGCGAGCGCGGAAAGAATTCGTACCAGGCGCCAAAACGGCCGCGCTCGCGATCGACCCACAGGGGGAATTCCGCTGGGCAGATCTGCAAGTCGTCGCGCGGATCGCAGGCCGCCATCAGTTCGACCAGCAGGGGATCGAGCATCAGGGCGACCTGCTTGGCCGTCGTACCGGCTGCCGCGATGGCGTGCCGGGTTTCACGCAGCGACACTTTGTCGCGGCCGCGAGCCACTTCCAGTGAACGGTCGATGATGTGCAGGCCTTCCAGAATCTCACTCGCCACGTCCTGCCCTGCCTCGAACTTATTCTTCAACTCGCCCACGAAAGTGCCGAAGCGGTCGGTCCACGCTACCACGGTGAACGCGTGCGCTCCCACTTCATGCGGGCTGATAGTAGCGTACCAGCGATCGTTGAAAGCCGGATCGGTCGTCAGGGCCGACTCGCGCCAGTCGGGGCGCGCGGGATCCGGGCCCGATGGCATCGCACCGCTGGTGAGATCGTCCGGCCCCAGCTTGCGCCACCGGACCGCGGCTCGCAGCAGGTCGTGCCCGTCCTTCCAGATGTCGGCCGCGATTTCCACCTTGTCGCCCACCACGGCCTTGGCCGCAAACCGACCGCAGTCGACCTTCGGCGTCACGTTCTCGATCACAATCCGCACTTGCTGCATGATCTTCTTGTACTACAAGAATCGGTCCCACCGTTGGCCGAAGTGGACGGTCGTGGCCGGAACGGCTAGCTCGGATCCCGTCGCGCGAACAGCGCTTGCACCCGTCCGTCGCGCAGGTAGAGCCCGCCCCAGATCAGAACCGCGAAATAGATCGGGAACAAGACGTGGCTCATGAGCGGATCGCCTACGCGCACGTAAGTCGCGACGGCGCCGCCCAGGTAGCCGGTGAGCAGCACCGCGCCCAGCACCGCGGTCCGCGGAATCAGGTAGACGACCACGCAGACGAGCAGGATCAGCCCGATGGGGGGCATCGTGCTGGGGGGATATCCGATCTGCGCAGCCGCCTTCATCACTGCCTCTACCCGCAACAGCTTGGTGCTGCTGTCGAACAGCAAGAACAGCACCGCCAAACCGCTCATGATTCGCCCGGCCCACAGCCGCTTCTTCGAGATCGTGCCCGCTTGACGTTCCATGGTGATTCCTCTCTGGGTTGGATGCCCGACAGCCCCAGAGAACCTCAAAGACCACCAAACGCGCAACGGGCAATTCCGGACCGATTCTTTGACTGGCCTCACTAGAGTTGCCCGTTATGGGCACGCGATGGGCTAGAATGTTCGCAGGGTTCACAGCGTGCAGCGTGGTCACGTAGAGGGCGCGGCGATCGGCGCCGCCAAAGGTGCACTTGGAAGGCGGCGCCGGGAAGGCGATGCGGCCGGCGAAGTGACCGGCGGCGGCGAAGACCACGATGGCGCTGACTTCGGTGCTGTTGCTGGCCACATACAGCCGGCTGCGATCGTCGACGCAAAGACCGTCGGGCACGTGCAATCGGGCTTGCGGATCGTCTGGGGCGGCGCCGAACGGTTCGGGGCTGCCCACGCTTCCATCCGCCGCCACTGGCAGTCGCCAGAGACGATCTTGGGTGTCGCTGCCAATGTAGCCATCAGGGCGAGCCCCACGCCAACCAAGCAGACTCTCGTGAACACGATCGCCGTCTACCGCGCCTCTTCTCGCGAGGTCAATGACTGGCCCGACGCACGCTCGCGTTCGTCGAGCAACTGCTGATACATCTTCTTGGTGGTCTCGGCGATCGCGGTCCAGGAGAAGTGATCCTCCACGCGTTTTCGGCCCGCCAGGCCCAGACGCCGCGCCCAGTCCCGATCGCGAAGAACGCGGTTGATGGCCTCTGCCAAGGCGAGCGGGTCAGCCGGCGGAACTAGCAGCCCAGTAACTTCCGGCACCACGACTTCTTTGATGCCACCCACCGCGCTGGCCACCACCGGCCGCTCACAGGCCATGGCTTCCAGGTTGATGATGCCAAAAGGCTCGTACACCGAAGGGCATGCAAACAGCGCGGCGTTACTGTACAGCTCGATGTACTGCTCCTCGCGCAGCAGGGTATTGATCCAGACACAACGCGGTTGCTCGGCAATCTTGGCCGCGATCTCTTCCTCAACTGCCTGCGTGTCAGGCGCGCTGGTGCAACACACCAGCTGCGCGCCTGGCGTCACGTGCTTCATGGCATCGATCAGGTGCACCATCCCCTTCTGCCGCGTGGTGCGCCCGACGAACAGGATGTAGTCGCCCTCAACGCCGTAGGCCTTGCAGGTGGCGCGGCTCTCGACTCGTTTCCACGTAGCCAGTTCGATGCCGTTGTGGATCACGACCACCCGCCGCGGGTCCACATTGAACAGCTCCAAGATCTCCCGGCGCGCGTCGTTCGACACAGCCACGACTCGATCGGCATTCTCCAGCGCCACCTTTTCCATCCACGAGGTCAGGTGATAGGAGCGGCCCAGTTGTTCTTCCTTCCAGGGGCGCAAGGGCTCCAGGCTGTGCACCGTGGCCACATAGGGGACGTTGTACAGAACCTTGGCCATGTAGCCTGAAAATGCGCCGTACCAGGTATGTGAATGGACCACGTCGGCATCGATGTGATCGCGAATCTGCGACAGGTTGACCGAGAACGTTCCCAGCGTGCTGTTGAAAAGCTTGTCCTCGCCTTCCCACATGCGCGGCCAGGCCTGATACCCGCGCACCCGCAATCGCCCATCAGTCATGTCCTGATCGCCGATGCAGCGGACTTCCACGTCCATGCTGTGGGCCAGCTCGCGCGCCAGATTCTTGAGGTGCACGCCGGCGCCCCCGTAAACGTGGGGAGGGAACTCGCGCGCCATGAAAGTCACCTTCATGGTCGCACCGGCTTGCCCGTGGCGGCGGGCCACACGCTCTTGCC
>PMLB01000202.1 GCA_003158735.1 Myxococcales bacterium
AAGTCCTTCGACATGGCGCTGTCAACTTGGGAGACTGAGCATTATGGCAAAGACCATGCGTGCCTTGGCTGCGTATGCCTACGGTCCCATCGGGAACCTGAGGGTTGTGGAACTGCCGCTGCCGGAACCAGGTCCTGGCGAGGTGCGGGTTCGCGTGATGGCCTCAGCGCTGAACCCCTCCGACGGCAAGACTTTACTGGGCAAGATCAAACTGCTGCACGCCAAGGTGTTTCCGCTGGTGGTGGGATGGGATTTGTCGGGCGTGGTCGATGCCGTGGGACCAGGCGCGACCGACCTCCGCGAGGGACAAGAGGTTTTCGGTTTTCATGCCTATTCGCGGACGACCAAACTCGGCGCTTTGGCGGAATACACCGTGCTGCCGGCTTCACAACTGGCGGCAAAGCCCGGGAACGTGAGCCATGAAAGCGCGGCCGCAGCCGCGACCGTGGGAATCACCGCGCTGCAGGCGTTGCGGGATTGCGGTCGGATGACAACGGGTCAGGAGGTGCTGATCACCGGCGCCTCAGGGGGCGTGGGTTCTGTTGCTATCGGGGTTGCCCGCAGGCTGGGTGGCGTCGTCGATGCGGTCAGCACCAGTGCGAACGTGGACTTTGTTCGTGGCTTGGGCGTTCGCGCGACTTTCGACCGCAGTGACAAAGCGTGGCTTGCACGAGTCGAGCGACAGTACTCGGTGGTGCTGGACGCGGCAGCCGCGTTTGGATTGCTGGCGATGCGCAAGATCCTTCTTCCCGGCGGGACGTATGTCTCGACTTTGCCCAGCGCTGGCCTTGTCGGCGGCTTCTTGCTTGCGCCCCTGCTTCGTCGAAGGTGCAAGCTGGTGATGGTCAGGCCGCGCAGAGCTGACCTGGAATGGTTGGCGCAAGCCTTGCGGAAGGGACTCTCGGTTCCCATCGCCAGGGTTTTCCCCATTCGCGAAGCGGCTGGGGCCATCGAAGACTTCACGACAATTGGCGCGCGCGGGAAGATCGCGATTCGGGTGGATGGGGGGTTCTGAGGACCACCTGATCGCGCCTTCGTATCCATGGCACACTTGCCTCCAATGTCCGACACAGCACACCCTTTCCACGATCTTCTTGGCCGCTTTGCCACCATGGAGATTCGGCGCTTCGGTAGCCCGGGTGCTTTTCTCGTCGAGAAGGGCGCAGCCCTCGATGCACCGGCGCTGCTACTGCTTGGACCCGAGATTCCCAAAGATGCTCGAGAGGGTGACGAAGTCGCTGTCTTCGTCACGTTGGATTCCGAGGGGCGCCCGCTGGCCACCACCGCAACGCCCAAGCTGGGGCTGGGCGAGGTGGCGTTTCTCACGGTGACGGCGTGCACGGATTTTGGCGCGTTCGTGGACTGGGGCTTGCCAAAGGAATTGCTGGTGCCGTTCGCAGAGCAGACCAGGAAGTTGCGCGTTGGGGAACGGCAGCCGATTGGCCTGTACATCGACAACACCGGACGCCTCGCTGGAACCATGCGGGTGACTGAGCTGCTGGACACGAGCAGTGCTTTCGTGCTCGGCGAATGGGTGGAGGGCGAAGCCTGGCGGGACGACCCTGACATCGGTCTCTTCGTGATCGTGCAGCGCCGTTTTGTCGGGCTGGTGCCCCAGCAAGAGCCGCACACCCTGTCGCGCGGTCAAGCGGCGCGCCTTCGCGTGACCCGCGTGCACCCGGACGGCAAGATCGAGTTGTCGTTGCGCGGGCATGCGCACGAAGAGATGGCCGACGACGCGCAGAAGATCCTGCAGCTGCTCAAGCGGCCGGGCGCACCCAAGCTCGGGGATCGCTCCGACCCAGGACAGATTCGCGCGCTCTTCGGCCTGAGCAAGAAGGCGTTCAAGCGGGCGGTGGGACGCCTGCTGAGGGAGCGGCTGGTCGATATCGACGATCAAGGCCACGTGCGAGTCCTGTCGGCCTCGTCGTAGAGGACACAGCGGGTATACTCCGAACCGTGGACTTGTTCGCACATGCCGCAGGCAAAGACCGACGCGGCCAGCCGCTGGCCGAGCGCATGCGGCCCAACTCGATGTCCGAGTACGTGGGCCAGGACCACCTGCTCGGCCCGGGGCGCTGGCTGCGGCGGGCGCTCGACAGCAAGGAGCTGACCTCGCTCATTCTGTGGGGGCCGCCGGGCACTGGCAAGACCACCCTGGGGCGCCTCTTGGCTGCGGAAACCAATGCCAGTTTCGTGGCCATGTCAGCGGTGATGGCCGGGGTCAAGGAAGTGCGCGAGGCCGTGGCCGAGGCGGCGCAGCGGCGCGACATGCGCGGGCAGAGAACTCTCCTGTTCATCGACGAGATTCACCGTTTCAACAAGGCCCAGCAGGACGCGCTTCTGCCCCATGTGGAGGCAGGCACGGTCATTCTGGTGGGCGCCACCACGGAGAATCCGTCCTTCGAGGTGAATGCGCCGCTGCTCTCGCGCGCCAAGGTGGTAGTCCTGAAGCCGCTCTCGCAGGAGAACCTGCGCACCATCATCGACCGCGCGCTGGCCGATCCTAGGCGGGGCCTGGGCGCCGAGTCCATCGAGTGTTCCGACGCCACACGCGACCTGGTTGCGGCCGAGGCTGGCGGTGACGCCCGCCGGGCGTTGTCCACGCTGGAGGCAGCCGCGGCCGTCGCGCTGCCCGACCCCGAGGGCCGCAAGTCCATCGACGCCAAGACCATCGAGGAGGCCTTACAGCGGCGGGCGTTGCTCTACGACAAGGATGGCGACCAGCACTATGAAGTGGTGAGCGCCTTCATCAAGAGCATGCGCGGCAGCGACCCTGATGCCGCCGTGTACTGGATGGCGCGCATGTTGGAAGCGGGCGAGGATCCGCTCTTCGTGGCGCGCCGGATGGTGATCTTTGCGGCCGAGGACATCGGCAACGCGGATCCCAATGCCTTGCGCGTGGCCATGGCCGCGACCGATGCGCTTCGTTTCGTGGGCATGCCCGAAGGGCATCTTCCGCTCACGCAAGCGGCGGTGTATCTCTCAGTCGCACCCAAGAGCAACACCTCGGTGACGACCTACGCTGCGGCCAAGGCCGACGTGGAAGAGCAGGGCGCACTGCCGGTGCCGCTGCACCTGCGCAACGCCAGCTCGGCGCTGGGCCAGTCCATGGGCTTTGGCAAAGAATACAAGTACCCGCACAACTATGAAGGCCACTTTGTCATCGAGAACTACCTGCCCGAAGCGCTGCAGGGCCGGCACTACTACCAGCCGTCCGACTCGGGGCGAGAACGCGACATAGCTATGCGACTGGCGGATCTGCGAAAACAGAAGAAGTAGGTTAGAAGCGGCGACCCCTCCATGTCCCACCCGCGATAGTCATAGGTGCTAACCACAGTTTCCCGCAGGTTTGCCTCGGATTTCACCACAGAGAGCACAGAGTTCACAGAGACGGACGGAAGGAAGGAAGGGTTTCGGATCCGGATCCGAAACCCTTTCCTTCCGGCCTCTGTGCCCTCTGTGCCCTCTGTGGTGAGACTCCGGATCGCGCCGGCGGCCGTGTGTCGGCAGGATAGTTTGATCGCTCGGCTGTCACAGCCGACTGAGCTTGCGCAGTTCGGGAACGCGCCAGGCGGTGATCGCCACCACCACGAGGGTGATGCAGGCGCCGATAACCACGCTGGGCACGAGGCCGAAGAGGCGCGCGGCCACGCCAGACTCGAAGGCGCCGAGTTCATTGCTGCTGCCGATGAAGAAACCGTTGATGGCCTGCACCCTTCCCATCATCTCGGGCGGCGTCTTCATCTGCACCAGGGTGGCGCGCAAGACCACGCTGACGTTGTCAAAAGCGCCGCCTGCGGCCAGCAGTACCCAGGAAAGCGCGAAACTCGTGGACCAGGCAAAACCGATCCAGGTCAAACCAAAGAGAGCCACGCAATAGAGCAGGGTCTTGCCCGTGCCCCGGGTCTGGGGCCAGTGGGCCAGCACGATCGACATCAGCACCGCGCCCACAGCGGGCCCGGCGCGCAGCAGACCGAGAGCACGCGGACCCACGTGCAAGACATCGCTGGCAAAGGCGGGCAAGAGGGCGACGGCGCCGCCGAAAAGTACCGCAAACAGATCCAGCGACAGCGCCGACAGAATCAGCCGGTGCGACGACACGAAACGCACACCTTCGATCAGACCGCGGACCAACTGGCTTTCCGCAGTCAACGGACGAGGCCGTCGCCGCACCCGGCTCAGGGCGAAGAGACTGAACACCATAAACCCGGCCTCGGTGCCGTAGGCGCACAGCGGGCCGGCGAAGCCGTAGAGCAATCCACCCAGGGCAGGCCCGACCACCGTGGCTGAAAAGAAGACGGAGCTGCGCCAGGTGGCCGCGTTCTGATAGGCCTCGCGCGGGACGAGTTCCGTGCCCAGGGCATTGTAGGCCGGTCGGTAGAAGGCGCGCGCCACGCCAGCCAGCCCCTGCACCAGATAGAACGGCCACGCCGCGCGCGGCCCCGAGCCCAGGTTGAGCAGCAGCAGAATGCTCGCGCCGACCAGCAGCGCTGACATGGAAATCAGCGAGAGATTGCGGCGCTCCCAGCGATCTGCCGCCCATCCGCCGAAGAGCGCCAGGCCCAAGAAGGGCAGGGCTTCGGCCAGACCGATGAGTCCCAGCGACAGCGGGTCATGAGTCATCGAGTAGACCTGCCAGCCCATGACCAGGCTCTGGATCTGTGCGGCCATGAATAGGGGCGCGCAACCGAGGAGATACCAACGGTACTCGCGATTGCGAAGGGCCTGATAGGGATCGTGCAATCGGGTGGTCAAGGCCACAGGCGCCGCAACGTGGACAGATCGATGCGCGCGGCCCAGCGTTTGGCGGCGCGGGCCAGGATCTTGGCCTTGTCGCGCTTGCCGATGACCGGGCGGTGGGTGAACACGTCGAAGTCGGCCTCCTCGATTTTGTCGAGTATGGCCATGCCGGCCAGCCAGATGAGGGCCAGTTCAAACTTGAAGTCGTGCCCGAGTTTGCCGAGCAGGGGGCGGCCGCGTTCGAACAGGGCGCGCGTGCGTGCCACCTCGAAACGCATTAGATCGCGGATGGGCGTGGCGAGCCTCAGCGCCTTGATGTCAGCCTCGCTGACGCCGAAGAAGTGCAGATCCTCGCCAGGAATGTAGATGTGGTCGCGGGCAGCGTCGGAAGCCACATCCTGCCAGTAGTTGGTCAACTGCATGGCCGTCGCGATCTCGTCGGCAAAGCGAACCAGCTCGGGATCGTGGTAACCGAACAGTCCCAGAAGCAGCCGCCCCACCGGCTCAGCCGAACGCGCGGTGTAGGCGCGCAAAGAAGCAAACGTCGCATAGCGTGTGACCTCGAGATCGGCGCGAAGAGAAGACAGCAGATCCTCGAAAGGCGGCAGGGTCAGGCCGCGCTTCTCGATGGTGTCGTGCAGAGCCACGAACACCGGATGGCGGGGCTCGCCATGGAAGCACCGGTTCAGTTCCTCTTGCCAGGCGTCGAGCGCTTCGTCGCGGTGGCCGTCGTACTGGGGTTCGTCGGCAAAATCGTCGGCCGCGCGGAAGAAAGCGTAAAGCGCGACTACATGGGGCCGCAGGGCCGAGGGGACGAAGCGCGAAGCCACCGGGAAGTTTTCGTGGTGGACGCGTGCGAACTCCTCGCAGTACTGGTAGGCGCGCTCCACGGTCCAAGGACCGGGTGGTGGGGCCAACCAGGGCAGGGGGGAATCGGCCTGGCTGGGCGCGCCCGCATGGCCGCGGACTTGGGCGGCCAAACGCGAACGCCCGCTGCGCAGGATCGCACGGATCACGGGCGCGGTCCGTTCCGGGCAGGCGTGGAATCGCCCACCGCTCGCTTGTGCAGGGTCATGTGACCGCGCTGAATGCCTTCGGTGGCCAAGGCGCGCAGGGCGGCCAGGTTCTGTCCCAGGCCCGCGGCCCCGATCACCATGCCCAGCTCCTCGGAAGACGAGACGTGCAGGATGCGCAGAGCGAGTCGCGCTCCCGGGTGCACCTGCAAGGTTCCGCCGACGGTGCCCACTGCCATGGGCATCTCTAGCCGTCCCACCAGGCTCTCGCCCTCGACCTTCCAGGTGCTGATCGGCCGATAGCGGCCGTCGCGCGCGGCATAGGCGTGCGCGCCCGCTTCCACGCCGCGCCAGTCGTTGCCAGTGGCCATGACCACCGCATCCACGCCATTCATGATGCCCTTGTTGTGCGTGGCCGCACGGTAGGGATCATCATCGGCGAAACGCGAGGCAGCCGCGATGCCCTCGGCCACCTCGTGGCCGGCAGGCCCAGTCCCGTGGGAAGTCAAGGCAGCAAAAGGCACCCGGGCACTCACGCGCACCACGCGCCGATCAGCGAGATTGGAAAGAATGCGCAGACCGACCCGGCCGCCGGAAAGCTCGGCCAGACGAGGGGCCACGGTTTCAGCCATGGTGTTGACCGAGTTGGCGCCCATGGCGTCGCGACAGTTCACGTGCAGGTGAACCACGAGGCGGCTCTGCGTTGAGCCGGTCACCTGTCGCACTTCCAGATCGCGCGCGCCACCACCGACGGAGACCAGCACGGCCTGGCAGCTGTCGGCCAGGGCCAGGATTTCGGCGCGGGCGGCTGAGATACGAGCCCGCGCCGCGGCTGGATCGGCGACATCGCGCAGCTCGATCTGGGCGATCATCACCGGCGGGTCGGCTGTGGCAGAGAAGCCGCCGCCCGCGCGCACCATACGGGCCGCGTAGGAGGCCGCGGCGACCACCGACGGCTCCTCCACGGCCATGGGAACCAGATAGTCACGCTGGTTGATCTGGAAGTTGAGCGCCACGCCCAAAGGCAGGGCGTAGATACCCACGACATTCTCAATCATGCGGGCCGCGTCTGCCGCAGCGATGCCGCCGGTGTCCAGTAGCGCTAGGTCGTCACTAGAGAGGTCCGCACGCACCGCCAGCTCGCGGCGCCGATCCGCCAGCGACAAGTGACGAAACTCTGGAATGCGTGAACCGTGCTGCTTATCCGACATAGAAGGGTCCCCTCGATTCGACCAGCGGCTCCTCTTCGGAGCGACGGCAGACGCCCGAACGGGCCAGCGATACGTCCAATACCGAAAGCGTAGGCTGGCACGCGCGTACGAACAGCGCCGCGGCCTCGGGCGTGGCAAACAGAGCCACCCCTACGTCGCCGCCCCCGGCCCCCGACGGTTTGGCATCGCCACCCAACTCACGGGCCAGGGCAGCTGCTTGCTCGAAGGCGTCGGTTACGATCTTCACACCTGCGGCTTTGCCCAGCTCGGCCATTTGTCGGCCATAGCGACCCGCAGCCACCACGGCGCCGGTGGCGCGACCCGCGAGCAATTCGTTCACGAAACGTTCGGCCGTGGTGCGCAGCGCCCCCATCAGCATGCGGTACGACGACGGTGCCATACACGCGTAGCTCCGTACCGATTCCACTAGGTCGCGCGTGTCAGCCGACTCTCCTGTCCAAAACACAACCAGGTGCAGGCCAGCCGGCACAGCAATCGGCTCGACGACAGGGGGACCTTCGGCAGGCCGCACGAACTTGGTGAAGCCGCCCCAGACCGCGGCTGCCACGTCGGCGCCCGAGCCCACTCCGCCCTGGGCCGCGCGATGGGCAGCCTCTGCGATCGAGAAGACCTCGTGTTGCATGCCTTCGATGGCCAAACCCGCAGCCTCGAACATGGCGCCCACCGCTGCCACGGCGGCCGCTGCGCTGGAACCCAGTCCGATCTTGACCTTGCCTTGGCAGAACGAGTCGGTGTCCACCAGCACGGACCCGGGCGGCAGGGCGGCCGAGGCTTCACCAATTGCTGCCAGCGCGCGCTTCACCGCTTCATCGACCACCGCCGACTGCGGTTCGCTCCCAGGCAAGTACTGCGCGACCGCGTAGCGCGACACTGCAGCCAGGACAGCCACGCCGCCCTCGAGCACGGCGTACTCGCCCACCAAGAAGATCTTGCCCGGGGCGGCGACCACCGGAGTGCCCACCAGAGTGGTGCGCGATCCGGTCATCGCCGCTCCTCGCGCACAACCTCGGCGCCTGGACCAGGCGCCAGCACCAGGGTGCGCAGAACCCCGGGCGTCGCGGCCAGCGCGGGCTCCACCAGCACAGCGTCGCGCGTCGCACAAAGAACCTTAACGTGCGGCCCGGCGTCGATGGTGAAGAAGGCTTGCGTGCCGGCAGAGCGCAATCGTCGTACCGTGTCCATCGCGGCCAGGGTCGCAGCGTTCCAGTACAGAATGGGCGGGTCAGCCGCCATGGCACAAGCGTGCATGCGCATGGCGCTGCGCTCGGCCACGCGCCCCAGCCCGGCCAGATCCTGCGCCAGGACTGCGGCTCGGGCCGCGACCAGATCCTGCGGTACGGCTTGCACCCACCCCGCGTAGTAGGGCGAGGTCTTGGCGGTCAGCTCCATGGCCTCGCTCGACGCAATGGCCTTCGGCCCATCGGACGCGATCGCCACCACCAGACGAACATCCCATGCGCCCGCAGGCAGTAGCTCTTGTGCGCAGGCATCGCTGCCGTTGCGCTGCGTGCCCGCGGCCATCTCGACGAAACCGCCAAAGATCGACCGCGCGGCCGAACCCGAGCCCCGCCGGGCCAGGGCGGACAGCTCGGACGGGGCGAGATTCATGCCTGCGGCCCGCGCGGCGGCCAGCGCCAACGCCGCGAAACCAGCAGCCGAGGAGGCCAGGCCAGCGGCGGTGGGCACGCTGTTGTGGGTGGCGACCTCGGCGGGCAGGCCGACGCGGGCGTCGTGGCGGATCAGATCGAGGAAGCGACTCACCCGTTCGGCGAAGGGCGGGGGAGCGGGCGTTCCGTCGAGGGTGATGCGGTCGCCGCCGTCGGGCGATTCCGCGTCGGGAGCAAAGCGCACCGTGGTCTCGCTGCCGAAATTGGCCAGGGTCAGCGACAGGCTGCCGGTCGCCGGCAGATTCAAGGTAGCGTCGCGTTTGCCCCAGTACTTGACCAGGGCGATGTTGGTTCCTGCGCGTGCGGTAACTGAGAGGGGCAAACCAAAGATGCTCATTTTCCTACCTGGGTAAGGAAGCCATAGCAGCCCATGCTGCGCCAGCTTTTCAACACTTCTTCGGCGCGATCAGAAGCCAACGCGATCACCGCGCCTCCGCCGCCGGCGCCGGTCAGCTTGGCCCCCAGGGCGCCGGCCCCACGCGCGGCGCGAACCAGGGCGTCCAGTTCAGCCGAGGACACGCCCAACCCGGAAAGCAGGCCGTGGGCCATGTTGAACTGGTGCCCGAGCGCAACTTGATCGCCGCTGGCTAGCGCTTCCATTCCCGCGCGGGCCACATCTCCCAGGGCGTCGATGAGACGACGCGCGACCGGAACCCGCTGGCATAGCTGGGCCACGCTGCTCACCAGATCGCTGGTCTGGCGCACCTGTCCGGAAAGGCCCACGCACAGTTCGATGGGGCGGCTAACTGGAATGGCCTGCCAGCCTGCGGCCCGGTCGAAGCGGCCCACGCCGCCTCGGCTGGCTGCCGCGGTATCGATTCCCGAGGGATTCTCGTGAAAAACCGCTTCGGCCAGCGCCGCAGCGGCCAGCACGTCGTCTTCGCCTGCGCCGGTGCGCGCTGCCACTGCCCGCGCGATGGCCACGGCCATAGCCGCTGAACTTCCCAGGCCAGCCCGCGATGGCACCTCGGCTTCCAGCCAGAAATCCAGGCTGCGGCCGGCCACGCCCAATCGTTGGCACAGCCGATCGATTGCGCTACTCACGGGCGAGTCGTCGCCCATCTGCACGTCGAGTTGCCAGGCCGGCACGCGTACACTGCCGGCTCCTGCGCTGGCGTGGGCGCGCACGCCGGCCTGCATGCCCGCCGCCACGGCTGGCTGACCGTACACTACCGCGTGCTCGCCCAGCAGGATGACCTTGCCGTGACCGAAGCCGGTGGTGGTTTCTGCATGCTCGGTCATGCCGGCCTTTGCGCCAGCCAGTGGCCCAGTTCGCCGGTAATCACGCGCGGGGCGCGGGACAGGTCGACGGCGTTTCGCTGGCCCGCAAGCAGGCACACTTGGCGGAGGCCGTCGACGATTCCCGACAGATAGGCTGTCGCGGTTCGCTCGCCGCCCGTGCAAGCCGCGACCAAGGCCGGCTGGGCTAGCGCCACCACGCGAGCCCCGAGGGCCATCGCGCGTGCAGCGTCCAGGCCAGTGCGTATGCCACCGGAAGCCACGATCTCAGCGCGCAGACCCGACGACGCCAGCCAGCCCACGCAGGCTGCGGTGGGAATGCCCCATTCGCGCAACTCGCGGCCGCGCGTCGCCTGGGCACCGCGCGCGCGCAGGGCTTCGATGGCGATCCACGAGGTGCCGCCCGCGCCCGACACATCGATGGCGGCCACGCCGGCGTCTTCCAAGGCGCGTGCCACCGACGGCGAAATCCCGCAACCGGTTTCCTTGACCAGCAAGGGCCGTCCCAGCTCGGCACACAACCGGCGAATGGTGGCAAGTGCGCCGCGGAAGTCGCGATCGCCACCAGGCTGGGCCAACTCCTGCCCGGCGTTGAGGTGAACGCAAATTGCATCTGCTGCCACGCCATCCACGGCCTGGGCCACCTCGCTGGTTTTCATCTGGCGGAGCTGGGCCACACCCAGGTTGGCAAAGACAAACGCCGAGGGCGCAACCTTGCGCACCTGAAAGGTGGACGCAAGCGCGGGGCGGTCCAGCATGGGGCGTAGGCTGCCCAACCCGAACGCGATGCCGAGTTTCTCGGCGCTGGCGGCCAGGATGCGGTTGATGGTCGCGCCTTCCTGGGTGCCGCCGGTCATGCCCGCGATCATGAGTGGGGCAGCTAGTTTTCGGCCGAGCAGGGTGGTCGAGATATCGATCTCGTCGAGGGCCAACTCGGGCAGGGCTGCGTGGATGAGCTGGACGCATTCCAGCAGGCTCGAGCGCGCGAAGCGGCCCGCGCCCGACCTTGCGATGTGCAGATGGTCGGCTTTTCGTCGCGCGATGTCGGTCGAGGCTGGGCGGGTCATGGGCGGGAGCTATTTGACCACAGTCGGCACACGCTGCACAGAGAATGAACCGAGAAACGAGGACAGAAGTGCCACAGCATCTTTAGCGAGCCACCAGCACCAGCACCGCTGCCAACCGCCTGGTTTCGGCTCGCCCTTCACGGAGCAGTTCTTGGGGACAGCAGCACTCCCTACGCGATCATCGTCCTACTTCCGTCGTTGTCTTTACCTTCTTGATCGTCCCTGGCGAATGGCGCAATCATAAACAACCATGGAACGCTTGCTGAAACCAGCCCTAGCCGCCGCCTTGTGCCTGGCAGGCGCGGTGGTCGTCCCTGAACGCATGGGTCAAGCGCAGGAACCAGCGGCTCCCGACCCCGACCTGCAGGCAGCCAAGGCGCAATTTGAGGAAGCCCAGATCCTCTACTTGAGGGAACTGTGGGACGACGCCGCAGCCAAGTTCCTGTCGGCCTACGACAAGAAGCCCTTCAGCTCGTTTCTCTTCAACGCCGCGGTCGCGTTGGAGAAGGCGAAGAAACTGGATCGCGCCGTCGACATGTTCCAGCGCTATCTCGACAAGGATCCGCAAGCCCGCGATGCCGCTGACGTCAAGACTCGCATCGAGAGCCTGAAGGCGCTGCTGGCGCCACCGCCTCCGGCGGCGAAAACCGCCGAAAAGGCACCCGCGCCCGCGGCGGTGCTGCCCACCATCGAGACCAAGGGGTTGGTGATCATCGAGTCCAAGCCGACCGGCGCCACCATCTACCTCGATGACAAGTCCAAAGGGATTTTCGCCACCACCCCGTGGCAAGGCTCGTTGGAGCCCAAGCCGGTGAAGCTGATCTTCGAAGCCCAGGGGTTCAAGTCAGAAGAACGCGAGATCTCGCCTCGTACCGACAAAGTAGTGGAGATCTACATTGCGTTGTCCGAGCAGCACTTCCTGGGCTGGATCGAGGTCGTCGCCAACGTGCCCGGCGCCGACGTGTTCATCGATCGCCAGGAAATCGGCGCCATCGGCAAGACCCCGTACACCGGACACCTCAAGCCAGGCAAGCACATGCTGTGGGTGGCGAGGCCCGGCTATCAGACGAGTCAGAAGGAAATCACCGTCGAGCCAGGAACTGCCACCACGCACACGATTACCCTGGAGACCGTCGACTACGCCTTGCTCAAGGCCGGCGGGAAGGAGAGCCACGGCGCGCATCTCATGGTCGACGGAATCTTCGCCTGCGCCATGCCCTGCGAGCATCGGCTCGCGCCGGGCGAACATCAGATCGTCGTTCAGCAGGAAGGCATGGAGGCCTACACCGGCAAGCTGACAGCCAATCGCGCTGATGAGGCGACGATGAACCTGCAGTTTTCTCCCAAACCTCCCCGGACCAAGGCATGGGCCTATGCCGTCGCCTCGGCGCTGTCGTTTAGCCTCGGCATCTGGCGGGGCGTGGAGGGCATGGGGGTCAAGGACCAGATCAACAGCGACATCGCCAACCCTGCGAAGTTCACCAACAACAGCGATTCGCGCAGCCGTACCGGCCAGTGGGACTATATCGAAGCCGACGTGTTGTTCGGAGTGGGGGCGATCGCCGGGCTGATGTCGCTGTGGAACTTCCTCGAATCGGGGCCGCCCAGCACGGCCGCAATCAACAATATCAACCGGACCACGCCCGAGCCGAAGAACCTGAGCCTGATCCCCTTCGGCGTGCCGGACGGCGCTGGACTTGCCGCCACGGGGAGGTTCTAAGATGCGACGGACGATATTGGCGTTGTCTGCTCTGGTGCTCTCAGGCGGCTGCGATCCTGGGGTGTTCGGTGCCGCGCTCGACAAGGCACCGGTGCAGTACATCGGCGCGCCCGGTGGTTTTGGGACAAACGCCGGCCGTACGCTGCTCCCCTTGGCGCCCCCGGTAGACAGGCCCACGATCACGGCGCGTCTGCTGTTCGCGGGAGCCGACACGGCAAGCCTGGCGGTGGCGGATTTCAACGGGGACGGCAAACCCCAGGTTCAGACCGCGAGCAACGACGAGCTAGGCGCCCTGGGCATGCCTTCGGACCAGAGCCAGGGCGGCATCACCAGCGCCGCTTGGCTGAACGGCCCGGGCACAACCGGCACCATTGTCCTGGGCATGCCCAACGTCATCCCTCAGTCGGGACTGGGGGCGCCTGCCGGCCGCGTCGCCTTTCTCAATCTGGCGGCGGATGCCGGCGGCAAGGTGGCCTTCAATTACGCTCGCATCTGGCAAGACGGGGCTTCCACCGATGGCCCGGCTGGCACGCAGCCGCGAGGGCACTTCGGCTTGGCCGTGGCCCGCGGGCGGGTGACCCAGACCGCGGCCGACGAGGCCATCGTGGTTTCCGACAACGGGGTTTCCGTACTCAGCGCCACCGGCGCCCTGCTGGCTTCGACCACCTGCTCGAGCGCTCTCGCTCTCGCGACGCCGCCCGACCGACACCGGTCGCTGGCAGTCGCGAATTTCTTGCTCGACGCCGACGGAGAAGGCAGACAGGAAATCGCCGTCGGATTGCCGGCAAAGAACAGCGCTGGAAAGGTGTACATCTTGCAGTGGTCGCCGACCGGGCTGTTCTGCGCAGGCACGGTCGATTTTCCTGATCAGGGCGGCGTCCCGGCGGTCGGCGGATACGGCACGGCGCTGGCGGGAGTGGACGACCTGAACGGGGATGGCCTGTCCGAGCTGGTGGTGGGCGCGCCGCCTGATCGCGCCTACCTTTTCTACAGCCCTTTCAACGGCAGCCCGAGTTTCACGAGATTCACCAAGGTCCGCGTCGAAGCGGTTTCGGGGGTCACCCTGGTCGACCCCAACACCCCTGACAACGATTCGGAGTTCGGACAACGGGTGGCTCTGGTTGACATCGATGGTGACGGGATCAATGAGCTCGCCGTGACAGCCCTAATGGCCTTCGTGGGCAGCACGCCCAAAGCCGGCCAGGTGCTGGTTTACAAGCTCCCCGGCTTTCCGCCGCCTCCGGACGTCAAGACCCCGATCGCAGTGGTCTACGACAGCAACCCGATCGCCAACACCGGATTCTTCGGCATCGGCCTGGCTGACCTAGAGTTCGACAGCAGCCGCGCTTGCCCGAGCCACAACGACGGCGGACAGCAAGACAAGCACCTCTTGGTGGTGGGCGACGACCTGGGCATCTTCACATTCTTCCGCTTCGCAGGCACAGCGGACCCGACCAAACCTATCACGCGTGATGACCCGCGCTGCTTCGCCCAGTAGTGGGGCTACACCCAGCCGTGATCGCGCGCGGCGGTTATCAGCAATCCCGCCAGCCCTGAAACGAAAGCTGGATGACAGCCCACGGCCCGCGCCCGGGCGAAGCTGGTGATCCCTCGCGCGGCGGCCCTTTCGCGGTAGAGGATGTCGATCTCTTGCAGCGTCTCGAGATGTTCGCCAGTGAAAGAAACCGGAACCACGACCACAGCTCGCTGGCCCGCGGCAGCCAGGGCATCGAGGGCTTCTTCCGTGGTGGGCCCCAGCCAGCGCTGCCTACCCACGCGGCTTTGAAAGGCTAGGTGCGCTCGGCTCTCGAGGCACAGGCGCTGTGTGACCGCGGCCACGGTGGCGCGGATATCGCCGAGATAGGGATCGCCTCGACGGATATAGGCTTCGGGAAGGCCGTGCGCGGAAAACAGCACCGGGGCAGTCGCACGTTCCAGCTCCGGCAATTGCCCCGCGGCTTCGCCGATGCGATCGCACAGGGCGTCCAGGTAGCCTGGGTTTGTGGCGTATCCCTCGATGCGGGCCGTGACGATAGACGCTCTCTTCAGGGCGGACTCGATGGTGCGAAAGGCTGACCCGCTGGTCGTCCTCGATCGATGGGGATAGAGCGGTAGGAGCAGCGCCCGCGTGATGCCATCGGCTTGCATGGCCGCTACGGTCTCGGCGGGAAAGGGATGCCAGTAGCTCATGGCAAGGTACGGCTTGGCCACGACCCCAGATGCGGCCATGGCTGCGACCACCGCTTGCACCTGGGCGGTTGACTCTTCACGGATGGGTGAGCGCCCGCCGATCTGGGCGTACGCGGCTCGCGAGAAAGTGGCCCGGCGGTGCGCGATGAAACGCGCCAAGATCGGCTGCACAGGTCGCGCCCATCGCAACTGGATGATGTCGGGATCGGAAAACAGGTTGCGCAGAAATGGCTCCACCGCCGCCGGCGAATCCGGGCCTCCCATGTTGAGCGCAACGACGGCCAGCACAGTGCAATCCAGCGCGGCTATTCGCCCCGCACGGCGCGGATCAGGGCTTCCACGCTTTCGATAGGCGTGTCCGGGTAGATGCCGTGGCCCAGATTGAAGATGTGGCCGCGGCCAGCCCCGCGGCGGATCACCTCAGCGGCTTGGAGCCCAATCCGTTCGACCGGTCCCAAGAGAATGGCCGGATCGAGGTTGCCCTGCACGGCCGCGTGCTCGGCCCCGCCGGCGGCGAGCCGCGCCCGCGCTTGGTCAAGCGGCAGGCGCCAGTCGATCCCGTAGACATCGGCACCCACACGCGCCACGCGGTCGAGGATGGTGGTGGCCCCATTGGGGAAGTAGATGACCGGCACGCCGGTCGCCTTCACCGCTGCCACCAGGCTCGCGGTGGGCCCGGCCACGAACTCATCCCATTCCTCGGGCGAAACCACGCCCAGCCACGAGTCGAAGATTTGGATAGCCTGGGCGCCCGCAACCACCTGAGCCAGCAGATACGAGCGCGTGGCACTTTCGATCAACTCAAGCAGTAGATGCGCGGTCTTGGGCTCGCGGTAGAGAAGCTTCTTGGTCTCGACGAAGCGCCGCGAGGTTTTTCCCTCGATGGCGTAGGTCGCGGTGGTGAAAGGCGCACCGGCAAAGCCGATGAGCGGTGTGTCGCCGAGTTGCGGCCGCAGGAGTCGAATGGCCTCCATCACGAACGGCGTGCGTTCCCAAGGATCGAACCGTGTCAGTCGGGCGAGGTCAGCCGCGCCTCGCACAGGCGGCGCGAGAGTAGGGCCTTCCTCGGTGAAGGTGACCGTTTGCCCCATCGCTTGCAGGGGAATGAGCAGGTCGGAAAACAGAATCGCGGCGTCGAAGCCGAATCGCCGTATGGGCTGCATGGTCACCTCGGCCGCGAGGAGCGGTGTCTTGCACAGCTCAAGGAAGGTGACGTTGTTGCGCACCTCCCGGTACTCGGGCAGGTAGCGGCCTGCCTGGCGCATCAACCAGAGGGGCGGCCGCGGCGTGCGTTCGCCACGGCAGGCGTCGAGAAACAGGGAGCCCATGGTGCAGTCTTACCACTCGTGCCTCGGCGACACACCGATGCTAGATTCTATCTATGACCGAGGCAATTCGCATCCACAACACGGGCGGCCCGGAAGTCATGTCATGGGAGGAGGTCACGCTGGCTGCACCGGGTCCAGGCGAGGCCCTGGTTCGTCAGCACTACGTGGGCGTGAACTTCGTCGACGTCTATCACCGCAGGGGCGTGTACAAGCTGCCTCTTCCCAGCGGTCTGGGAAGCGAAGCCGCCGGCGTGGTGGAAGCGGTCGGCCCTGGGGTCACCGACTTCCAGCCGGGTGATCGCGTGGCCTGTGGCACCGGGCCAGTCGGAGCCTACGCAGAAGCACGCGTGGTGCCCGCGGATCGCCTGGTGCGTTTGCCTGACGACATCGACGATCGCACCGCCGCCTGCATCATGCTGAAGGGCCTCACCGCCCAGTACCTTCTGTTGCAGACTACCCAGATTGAGCCTGGCGACACCATTCTGATGCACGCGGCGGCTGGCGGGGTGGGGCAGATAGCCTGCCAGTGGGCCAAGCATCTGGGGGCCACGGTGATCGGCACGGTGGGCAGCGACGAGAAAGTGGCGCTGGCGCGCGCCAACGGCTGTGACCATGTCATCGTGTACACGCGCGAAAACTTCGTCGAGCGCGTGCACGAGATCACGGGCAGGCGCGGGGTGCGCGTGGTCTACGACGGCGTGGGCAAGGATACCTTTGCCGGATCGCTGGATTGTCTGCAGCCGCGCGGCCTCCTGGTCATGTTCGGTCAGTCCTCCGGCGTGGTTCCACCGTTTGACTTTGGCGTCCTCAGCGTCAAGGGATCGCTCTATGTGACCCGCCCGACCCTGGGCACCTACGCCGCCACGCCCGAGGCCCTGCGCCGCATGGCCGGCGATCTTTTTGCTGTCGTACGCTCGGGTGCCGTGCGCATCCTGCCGCCGCAGCAGTTCTCGTTGCGCGAAGCCGGGGCTGCCCATGCCGCCCTGGAGGCACGTGCCACGACCGGCTCGATCGTGCTAGTCGCGTAACTTCAAGTATCGCTTGAACTGATTGCCGGAACTCCGCTTGCGGTCAGCCCTGACGGTCGCAAACGCTGCACCGGTTGTTGCTGCCGATCACGCCGAGGCAGGCGTCATCGGGGCAAAGCCGGCGGTTGGGGTCAAAGGCTGCTTCTTCGGCACCAGACATGGCTGGCGCACCAGACTCCCCACTGATCTCCGGCTCGGGAGTGGGCAGGGCAGGCGAGCTCGCGGCTGGCGTCACCACGGCCTCGCCG
Source organism: Myxococcales bacterium (assembly GCA_003158735.1). Lineage (GTDB taxonomy): Bacteria > Myxococcota_A > Polyangia > Fen-1088 > Fen-1088 > Fen-1137. The sequence goes on from PMLB01000202.1 coordinate 17,476, forward strand.
GAGCCGAGCGTGCCGCAAACCTTGCACTTCCCATCACTGCCCAGCAGACCCACGCAAGAGCCGTCTGGGCATAGCCGCCGTTGACCGGGGTCGAAGCCGTCGTCTTGTTTCGTCGACATGATGCGCGAGCTGTTGATTGAACTCGGGAGTACACCAAGGCATATAGTGGCGCCAGTCAGATGTCCACACTTCCCCCATCTCCCGGTCGATTTGGTCCCTACGGAGGTCGCTACGTCTCCGAGACCCTGATGCCCGCTCTTGAAGAGCTGACGGCCGCCTGGGAGCACTATTCGGCTGAACCGACCTTCCGGGCCGAGCTGGACCGGTTGCTGCGCGAGTATGTGGGCAGGCCGACGCCCCTGACCGAGGCGGCTCGGCTGGCCGACCATGTGGCACCTGGCCGCCGCTTGCGCGTGTTTCTCAAGCGCGAGGATCTCTGCCACACCGGCTCGCACAAGTTGAACAACTGCGTGGGCCAGATCCTGCTCGCGCAGCGTCTGGGCAAGAAGCGCATCATCGCCGAGACCGGGGCTGGCCAGCACGGCGTGGCCACGGCCACGGTGTGCGCCTTGTTCGGGCTGCCCTGCGAGATCTACATGGGCGCCGTCGACGTGGAACGCCAGTCGCTCAACGTGTTCCGCATGCACCTGCTGGGAGCCAAGGTCCACTCGGTCAAGGACGGCACCGCGACCCTGAAAGACGCTATGAACGAAGCCATGCGCGACTGGGTGACCAACGTGGAGACCACACACTACGTGCTGGGAACCGTGGCTGGCCCGCATCCCTATCCGACCATGGTGGGCGAATTGCAGTCGGTGATCGGACGCGAGGCGCGCGTCCAGATCCAGGCTGCCACCGGCCGGCTGCCCGACGCCTGCCTGGCTTGCGTGGGCGGCGGGTCCAACGCCATGGGTCTGTTCCGCGGGTTCATCGACGATCCCGGAGTGCAGCTTTTCGGCGTCGAAGCAGCGGGCGAGGGGGTCGACACCAACCACCACGCCGCCACCCTGGGCAAGGGCCGGCCAGGCGTCCTGCACGGCACGCGTTCCTACGTGCTGTGCGACGACGACGGCCAGATTTCCGAGGCTCACTCCATCTCGGCTGGCCTCGACTATCCAGGGGTCGGGCCCGAGCACAGCTACCTGCGCGACACGGGGCGTGCCCTCTACCTGGCTGCCACGGACCAGGAGGCTCTCGACGCGTGTCGCCTGCTCGCCCGCTGCGAGGGCATCATTCCGGCCCTGGAAAGCGCGCACGCGGTGGCTGGACTGCCGCGCGTGGCCGAGCGACTCTCCGAGGGCGCGAGCGTCATCATCAACATCTCGGGCCGCGGTGACAAAGACATGGGCACAATCGCCAAGCACTTCGGCGCGGAGGTGTCGCAATGACAACCGTGCCGCCGACTTCGCGCATAGCCGCCGCGTTTGCCAAGGCTCGTTCGCAGGGCCGCAAGGCGCTGGTCCTGTACCTGACCGGCTGCGACCCCGATTTCGACACCAGTCGCCGGCTTCTGCTGGCCGCCGCGCGAGCCGGGGCCGACGTGCTCGAGCTGGGTGTGCCTTGGAGCGACCCCTCGGCTGACGGGCCTGCCATTCAGGCAGCCATGCGCCGGGCACTCGCCGCCGGCGGAGGCATGGCCAAGGCACTGGACCTGTGCCGGGCCGTGCGCGCTGACAATCCAGACGTTCCGGTGGTGCTTTTTGGCTACGCCAATCCGATCTTCGTACGCGGCACAGCGAAATTCGCCGCCCAAGCCAAGCAGGCTGGCGCCGACGGGGCGCTTTGCGTGGATTGGCCGCCCGATGAAGATCCAGAACTGGCCCAAGCCCTTGACCAGCAGGGTCTGGCCTTGGTGCCTCTCATCGCGCCCACGTCGACACCGGCACGGGTCAAGGCCGCTGCTGCCGTGGCCGGCGGATTTCTCTACTACGTCTCGCTCACCGGCATCACCGGCAGCCAACTGCCCGACCTCGCTGCAACGTCCGCAGGCGTGCAACAAGTGCGCGAGCTGTCCGGCGGCCGGCTGCCCATTGCCGTGGGATTCGGAATTGCCACGCCGGCAGACGCGCGCGCCGTGGCCAGCTTCGCCGACGGCGTGGTGGTGGGCAGCGCGGCAGTCCGAGTGATCGAGCGAGCCGTGAGCGCGGGTCGCGATCCAGTACCCGCGCTGGAAATATTTGTCCGCGACCTGCGTGCGGCGCTCGGTTGACGAGGACTGGCCGCAAGCATCGAGTTCGGCCGAGGAAATGCACGAAACCGGGAACCCGGGGGCGCGCGCTGTTGTCTGTGGATGAGTGACGTCGCGGTCATACGCCAGTCTTCTGCGTTCGGGCTGTCCCTGGCTCCTGTTGTTTGGGACCGTCGCCGCGTGCTTGATCCTGTCGGCCCGCGCACTTGTGCCGTTGGCAGCGCTGGGTGGAGATGCGGCTGCCGATCGCTTCTCTGAAGCGAGGGCGCACGACATTGTTCGCCAGCTCAGCGAGGGGATTGGCCGGCGTGTGAACGGCACGCCAGGGTATGCGCAAGCGGCCGAGTTCCTGGCCGCGGAGCTGCGCAAGATTCCCGGCCTGGAGGCCGAGACGCAACAGAGCGCGGGCACGCACACGCACAAGATGTTCCCTTCGTACCCGTTCGTATATCAGACGACCAACGTGCTCGGGCGTCTGCCGGGCAAGAGCCGTGATGCCGTCCTGCTCGACGCGCACTTCGACACCCTGGTCGATTCGGTCGGCGCAGTCGACGATGCCGCGGGCGTCGCCTGCATCCTCGAGTTGTTGCGCGTGTTGGCGCGCGAGGCGCCGCTTGATCGGACCATCGTCGTGAATCTCAACGGCGGCGAGGAGATGGGCGGATTGGGCGCGGTGGCGTTCCTGAAACATGCCTGGGCCAAGGAGGTTCGAGCCTACGTCTATTTGGAGGACCTTCCCGGCGGCAGGGCGCTGCTGCTCGGGGCTGGGCCGGGCAATCCCTGGCTGGCGAAGACCTATGCGGCCGCGGTGCCCGCCCCGCTTGGCAACGTGCTGGCGCAGGAACTGACGCAGAGTGGGCTGCTTCCCTTCGACGGCGACTTCACTCCCTTCCATGAAGCAGGGCTGGTCGGTCTGGATGTGGCCATGGTCGGAGATGCCTGGGGCGTGCACACGCAGCTCGATCGGCTGGAACGATTGCAAGCCGGCGGGTTGCAACACATGGGCGACGCGGCCCTGGCTGCGACCCGGGCTCTCGCGAGCGGTGCCTCCCGTTTGGCCCCCGACCCAGCGGATGCCGTCTACTACGACATCCTGGGCTACACGATGCTGGCCTATCCTATGTCCGTCGCGCGCTGGCTCGGGTCAGTTGCGCTGGTCGCGTTAGGGCTGCTGCTGCTGCGGTTTCGCCGGCTTGGCTTGCTGTCGCTTCGAAGCGTGCTGGCTGCCTGCGCATGGAATTGCCTTGGCCTGGTAGCGGGCGTGTTCGCGGCCTTGCTTCCAGCCCTGGCTGTGAAACTGATTCTGCACCGGTCACTCGGTTGGTTCAGCAGGCCGGCGCTGGTCGTGGCTTGCTTTGCCCTGCCCGCGGCGGCAGGCATGTTTTGGGTTCACAGTCGCTGGCGAGCGTGCGCCCTGCACAAGATGGATGGCGACGTGGACCGCGTAGCGCTGACAGCTTGGATGGGCGGGCTCTTGTTCTGGGCGTTTTGGTTGCTGGTCGCCACCATCGGCGGGGCTGGCGCGGGCTACGTCGCATTCTATTGGGTGGCCGGCGGGACAGTGGGACTACTCGTCTCGATTCTCTGCCCGCCTGCGCGGCTCGCGGGAGCGCTGTTTGGCCTTATCCCCGGCGCGATCGTCACCATCGAGGTCGCGACCATGGTCGTCGCGAGCATCGTTCCCATGGCGGGCATGACCCCGTCGAATGTGCCCACGGATATGGTGATCGCCGTCCTGGTGGCGCTGGCGACCGGTTTAGTGGGAGTGGTTGCGTTCACGCTGCCGTGTCGCGCGGGCGGCCTGGGCAAGGCTGCCCTGCTTTGCGCTGTGCTGGGCGTGGCGGGAATCGCGCTGACTGCTCTTCACGCGCCGTATTCCGCGGCCCGTCCAAAACGCCTGCTGGCCGTGCACGCCGCGGATGATGACAAGAGCGCCTTGCTGCTCGCCAGCTTTGGCGCCGACGGGATGAGGCCTCTCTTGCCGATGTTCCCGGACGCGACCCTTGCGCCCGCAACCTGGCCCAGCCTCGACATCATGATGCCGCCGTTCACGCACATGCTGCCAGCACCCGCGCCGGCGATGCAGGCGCCAAGGGCCGAGGTCACAGCGGAACATCACGATCCGGCCACCGACGTCAGGCAAGTCACCCTTCACCTGGACGGAACCAGCCCGCAACTTCGGCTCGCCATTCCAGCAGAGGCACTTCTGGGCTGGTCCGTGAGCTCGAAACTCGGCGTGCCCACCGATGGCCGGTATCTCGTCCACTTCGAGGGTGTTCCGGCGACCGGCGTGGATATCCAGCTCACGCTGCGGGGCTCGCATCCGGTCGATCTCGATCTGCGCGGCATCGACGGCGCCCCGGCGGCTGGCCCCGACATTCAAGCGCTCAGCAAACGTCTGCCCGCTTGGGTAACCCTGAACGCGTACTCCTATCGCATGGCCCGCGTGAAGATCTGAACCCGTGGGGGCTCGCCACCCGGAGGGGACGGCCGGAGTCCGCCGAGCAACCTCAGTACGCACCGCAATTGGTGCGGCCAATCTTGACACCTCGCTGCGCGAGCGTTTGCAAAATCGTGGTCTGAACGTCGCAGACGATGGGGTTCTGCCCAACGTAGATGTTCTCAAGATGTGATAGTGCCAGAAGAGGACTCAGGTCAGTAACTTGGTTAGCGAACAGGTTCAGCGACCTCAGCTGCACCAAGTTTGCAAGCGGGCCAATTTCGCTGATCTGGTTGCTGTCTAGGTCGAGTTCCGTTAGCTGAGTCAAGCTCGCCAATGGACCAATATCGGTGATTTGATTAGCGCCCAGGTAAAGTGTTGTCAGTTGCGACAAACTGGCCAACGGGCGAACGTCGGCGATCCCATTCGGGCCCAAGATGAGTGTCGTGAGCCCAGTCAAATTGGCCAACGGGCTGATATCGCTGCCGGGGCAGTAGAGTTCCAGCACTGCCAGTTTGGTCAACTCGGCGAGATGCGTCAGGTCGGTGGATTGGGGCATGTTGAGTAGCAACGAACGCAGATTGGGCAGGCACTGGATCCCGTCGAGACTTGCGGTGTAGGCCATAAGTGAAGAGATCGCACAGAGGTCACTGCAGGTGAAGTCACCGGTGAAGCCGCGCGTGACTGCGCGCACGGCCTTTTCCAGTGAAGCATCCGCCATGTGAGGGACGGGCTGGCAGCTCGCGGGCAAAACGGAACAGCAGGGCGGAGGGCCTTTGTAAAAGCCAACGTCGTCGATCCAGAAGTCAAAGGTCTGTGGAGTCGAACACGGCCAAGAATCGCATTGTGTGGGGCCGGGAACCAGGAACTGAATGTTGGTCAGCTGCGTGGCATCGAAGGACGTGGGCATCGGCCAGTAGAGTGAACGGAGGAAGCTGAAAGGAACCCAGTACTCGGCCCAATCGGGCCCCAATCCGAGTGTCTCATGGTAAGGGAATGGGCAGATTTCCTGGGGGCAGGTCCCGCCCCATTCGACTCGAGTCGCCTCCGCCGTGCTAATGCGCGCCTGGATTTCGACGTTGCCCCGGGCCCAGAATGTGATGCCATCGTACGCGCTGGCATCGTACATGTGGTAGTGCTGGCCGTCGAACGACAGATCGAATCCTACGCCCGCGCCCCATTGGGTGAATCCGCCCCCATAGGTATGTATGGCCCTGGTGCCGCAGTCCCGTGCACCCTGAATCAGGGACGTGGGGACTGGCACTCCAGGGGTCGTGGGGGCAGGCCATTGATTGGCATTTGGATCGAGATTGGAAGAAAGGTCATTGAACGCGTACCAAACCCCAACGCGCCCTTCATTGTCGAGGATATGTCCCGTGCCGCTCTCCATGTCATCGATCAGCGACGGGGAATTGACGGAGGTGTCCGCTGTGCAGGCCACGGTCGCGCCTCCCCTGCCAGACGACGAGGTGCCTCCAGTTGCCATTGTTCCGCTGGCGATGATCGTTCCGCCAGCGACGGCCGTGGCGCTGGCAGCATTGCTGCCACCTGTGATCGCGGCACCGCCAGTGGCAACGACACCAGCCGTGGCCAGGGTACCCCCCTTGGCCATCGTGCCACCGGGCGTATTGCCCCCCGCTACAGTTCCGCCGATGCTCGTTCGTGCGCCATCGGTGGCGAGCCCCGTTCGCCCGCACTCGGCGGCGACCGCCGCTGAAACGGTCAGCGCAAGCAATGTGCCGAGTCTGAAGCGAGAGGCGAGCATCGTGTCACGGAAACCTGACTGTTTGTCTCTGCGCGAGCCTACTCTGTCTGAGGGCAGCCTCAAGGTGGTCAGGCTCGGTGGTTGTCGACCGCTCTACTCATCGATGGGGCGCATGTCGGCGTAGCGCTGACCCACCGCCTGACCAGCCTGGTCGAGCACCTGCAAGTCGGCGGGTGACAACTCGACCGAGACCGCGGCGGCGTTCTCTTCGAGATACTTGCGGCGTTTGGTGCCGGGGATGGGCACCACGTCCTCGCCGCGGCCAAGCACCCAGGCCAGCGCGACCTGAGCGGGCTTGACGCCTCGGCCGGACGCGACTTTGGCGACCACGTCGGCCACAGCCAGGTTCTTCGCAAAATTTTCGCCCTGAAAGCGAGGGAAGCGCTGGACTCTTGAGTCGCCAGGCCCCAGGTCCTCGACCTTGCGAATCGCCCCCGTCAGGATTCCTCGGCCAAGCGGACTGTACGGAACGAACCCAATACCCAGTTCGCGCAGCGTGGGCAGGATTTCCTTTTCCACGTGGCGCTCGAAGATCGAAAACTCGGTTTGCAGCGCCGTGATGGGATGGACCTTGTGCGCCCGCCGGATGGTCGCAGGCGCGGCCTCGGACAGACCGAGAAAGAGCACCTTGCCCGCGCTGACCAAATCGGCCATGGCGCCCACGGTTTCCTCGATGGGCACGTCTTTGTCCACGCGGTGCTGGTAATAGAGATCGATGTGGTCGATGCCCAGGCGCGTGAGCGAGTCGTCGCACGCCTTCTTCACGTACTCGGGCCGCCCGCTGATGCCCAGCCACCCGCCGTCTTGGCCGCGCACGTTGCCGAACTTGGTGGCAATGACCACGTGCTTGCGCCGTCCAGCCAGCGCGCGCCCGACTAAACGCTCGTTGGTGAACGGGCCGTACATGTCGGCGGTGTCGAAAAAGTCGATGCCCAGCTCGATGGCGCGATGGATGGTTGCGATGGCCTCGGCATCATCGCGCGGACCATAGAACTCGCTCATGCCCATACAGCCCAGGCCGAGCGCCGACACTTGCAA
>PMLB01000143.1 GCA_003158735.1 Myxococcales bacterium
GGCTGTCCGTCCCGAAGGGCCGGCAGGCTCCCCACGCGACTCGGTTCCACGCCGCTTCCGGCATGGTGGCCTCCGATTCACGGTTGGCTTCACAAGCCGGCGCCCGCGTGCTGGCCGCGGGCGGGAATGCGGCCGACGCAGCCTGTGCCACGGCGCTGGCGCTTGGTGTCGTGAACCCATTCGCATCGGGCCTGGGCGGCGGCGGCTTCGCCCTCATCTATTCTGCCAAGACTGGCAAGGTCGAGGTGCTTGATTTTCGCGAGACTGCACCCGCGGCCCTGCGCCCCGATCTGTTCTTGCGGGCTGGCACAATCGATCGATCTCTTTCGGTTCGCGGCGGTCTGGCAGTCGGCGTGCCTGGCGAGCCGTCTGGCCTAGCCGAGCTCGTGCGCCGGTGGGGCAAGCGCCCCTTCGCTCGCTGCGTGGAGCCAGCCGAAAGCCTGGCGCGTGAGTTCCCGGCGTCGGCGTGGCTGGTCGAGCATGTGGCCGACGAGCTCAAGCAGTCGCCACAGGCCGCCGGTTTTCTTTCTCGCGTGCTCGTGCGCAAGCACGGCACCATGGCCCAGCTTCGCGCCGGCGATCTCGTGCGGCGGCCCGAGCTGGCCAACACTCTCACGCGGCTGCGCCGCGAAGGCGCCGCGGCTTTCTATCGAGGCGAGATAGCCGACGCCATCGTCACCGCTGTGCGGGACACGGGCGGCGTGCTCGACCGTAGCGACCTGGCTGACTATGCAGCAATCGAGCGCGCGCCTCTGCTGACGACATTCCGCGGCCGGCACATCTTCGCCCTGCCGCCACCGTCGGCGGGCGGGGTGATCATGTTCGAAGTGCTTGGCATTCTCGGCGAGCGCATGAAGTCCTGGGACCCGCTCCCCGGCGGACCGCAGGATCCAGCCTACCTGCACCTGCTGGTCGAGGCCTTGAAGCATGGCTTCGCCGATCGCAGCCGCTTTCTCGGCGATCCCGCCTTCGTCAGCATGCCGCTGTCACACCTGCTCGATGTCTCCTATCATCGCGAGCTGGCAGCCCGCATTCAGCCCAGCGGCACCCTGGCCCCGGACCGCTACGGCACAACTCCTTCGTCGGCCGCTGTCCCGGCCCGCGATGCGGGAACCGCCCACATATCAGTGGTGGACCGCGAAGGCAACGCCGTCGCGCTCACCACCACCATCAACCTGGAATTCGGCGCGCACCTAGTGGCCGGTGGCACGGGTGTGCTGCTCAACGATGAGATGGACGACTTCGCCCTGGCGCCCGGCCTTCCCGACGCGTTTGGCCTGGTGGCCGGCGACGCCAACCTGCTCGCGCCGGGCAAGCGGCCGCTCTCCTCCATGTCGCCTACCATGGTCGTGGGCCAAGACGGCGTGGAGATGGTTTTGGGCGCGGCCGGCGGCCCGATGATCATTTCAAGCACCGTCGAGATCCTGCTCGACGTGCTGGTTTTCGGCATGGACGCACCAGGCGCCGAAACCGCGCCTCGCGTTCATCACCAGTGGAGCCCAGACCTGCTCCGTTACGAGCCCGCCTTGCCGATGCCCGTCGTCGAATCGTTGCGCGCCAAGGGCCATCACCTGGAAGCCCGAGACAAGATCGGCAAGGTCAATCTCGTGATCCGCGGCAAGGCCGGGCTGCAGGCCGCGCCCGAGCCTCGTTCCGGCGGCGCACCGGCGGGATACTGAAAAGTGCTATTCTCGGCCAGCCCGAACCAAATCCGTACGAAGAGGAGAAACTGTCATGTCGATTGAACTGTTCAGTCTCAAGCACAAGATCGCGCTCGTCACCGGGGGAACCCATGGCATCGGCATGGCCATCGCAAAGGGCCTGGCCCAGGCCGGCGCCAAGATCTGCGTGAACGACATCTTTGCCGACAAGCTGGAAGCCGCCAAGCAGGAATACAAAAAGGACGGCATCGATGCGTACACTCTCGTCTTCGACGTCACCAAGGAAGAGGACGTGGATCGGGGCATCAGCCAAATCGAAAAGGACGTAGGACCGATCGACATCCTGGTCAACAATGCCGGGATCATCAAGCGCATCCCGATCCTCGACATGAAGGTCCAGGAATACAAGGACGTGATCGAGATCGACCTGGTCGCGCCCTTCATCATCTCGCGCCGGGTGGCCCCCTCCATGATCAAGCGGCGGACCGGCAAGATCATCAACATGTGCTCGATGATGAGCGTGTACGGCCGCAACTCGGTGAGCGCCTATGCCTCGGCCAAAGGCGGCCTGAAACTGCTCACCCAGAACATGTGCTGCGAATGGGCCAAGTACAACATTCAGGTCAACGGCATCGGGCCAGGTTACATCGCGACCACGCAGACCGAAGCCATTCGCGTGAACGGCCATCCCTTCAACAATCTGGTCATGACGCGCACCCCGGCCGGCCGCTGGGGCGCGCCCGAGGATCTGGTGGGAGCGGCTCTGCTGCTCGCCTCCAAGGCCGGAGACTACATCAACGGCCAAGTGGTGTACGTGGACGGCGGAATCCTCGCCAACTTCGGTTATGTAGCCGGAGAGAACGAGGTGAAGTAGGTTCTTCCTAAGCCCTCCCGGGGAAGGAAGCCGCGGCGGGCTCGGGGACGCTGACGGGGCCCCTGTGCCGTCCCGGTCGCTCCGGATCTTCCCTGGCCCGTGCTACTGCTCGCGCTCACTGGCCCGGACGCCCTGCGCTGTCCTCGACATCAGGTGAGATAGGGTCGACTTGCGCCGCGTTCGACGATGCGGTATTCGAAGTGGCCGCCTGTTCATGGATCTGGGGTTATCAAATCGCCCCAGCAGTTGGCGAAACCGTCGATTCGTAGTCCACAGACGTGTGAATCGCGGACGGAAATCTGGGTGAAAATACCTGCCGGTGGAGTGAAGCGGCCGTCGGGATTGTCCCCCCAACAGCTGACGCTGCCATCGGCTCGCAGGCCGCACGTGCGCACACCGCCGGCGGAAATCTGGGTGAATGCGCCTGGCGGGGGAGTGGCCTGCCCAGAATCGTTCCTGCCCCAGCAGGCCGCAGTGCCATCGGCTCGCAGCCCGCAGGTGTGCGCGTTGCCGGCGGAAATCTGGGTGTAAGTGCCTGGCGCGGGAGCGTACTGCCCAGCCACGCTGTATCCCCAGCAGGCGACACTGCCACCAGGCTGCAGCCCGCAAGTGTGGTACCCGCCTGCGGAAATCTGGGTGAAAGGACCGGCCGGTGGACTGGACTGCCCGTTCACGTTCCAGCCCCAGCAGGCGACGGAGCCGTCGGCCCGCAACCCGCAGGTGTGTTCCCCGCCGGGGGAAATCTGGATGAAAGCACCTGTCGCAGGAGTCGACTGCCCAAAGTCGTTGTCACCCCAGCACGCGGCAGAGCCATCGGCCCGCAACCCACAGGTGTGAGCCGTGCCGGCGGCAATCTGGGCAAGAGGACCTGCGGGTGGCGAGGTCTGCCCGGCACTTTCGTCACCCCAGCAGGACACAGAGCCATTGGCTTGCAACCCGCAGGTATAGGCCTCGCCGGCGGCAATCTGGGTGAAAGGTCCCGCGGTTGGCGTGGCCTGCCCGTACAGGTTGTATCCCCAGCAAGCGGCTGTGCCGTCGGATCGCAGCCCACAGGCGTGTTCCCCACCGGCGGAGATCTGGGTGAAAGCTCCTGGCAACGGAATGGACTGGCTGTAGTAGTTGGCGCCCCAGCACGCTATGGAGCCGTCGCTCTGCCGTCCGCAGGTGTGATCCAGGCCGGCGGAAATCTGGGTGAAAGCTCCTGCGGGAGGGGTGGACTGCCCGAAGTGGTCGGCGCCCCAGCACGATGCGGAGCCGTCCACCCGCAGCCCGCAGGTGTGGTTCCCGCCGGCAGAGACCTGGGTGAAAGCACCCGTCGGTGGAGTGGATTGCCCGTAGAAGTTGTCACCCCAACAGGCTGCGGAGCCGTCAGCCCGCAGCCCGCAGGTGTGCATCTCGCCGGCGGAAATCTGGATGAACGTGCCGGCCGGCGGGGTGGACTGCGTGGAGGAGTTGTCGCCCCAGCAGGTTGCGGAGCCGTCGACCCGCAGTCCGCAGGTGTGCTCTTCGCCGGCGGTGATTTCGGTGAACCTACCGGTCGGTGCAGTACACTGACCGAAGCCGTTGTAGCCCCAGCAGATTGCGCTGCCATCGACCTGCAGCGCGCAGGTGTGGTTCCAGCCGGCGCCGACACGCATGAAAGCGCCTGTCGGTGCCGCGGACTGTCCGTACTGGTTGTCGCCCCAGCAGGTGACGGTGGCGTCGTCCCGCAGCCCACAGGTGTGGTTCCAACCGGCGGAAGCTTGGGTCAAGGACCTCGGCGGAGTCGTCGACAATCCGTCTCCCGCGGTCCCAGCGTCGTCGTGGAGGTCGCCGGCTTCGTCTGCGACAGGAGCATCGCGGATCGCGCTATCCGGGCCCACTTCGCTGTCCCCCCGCTTGCTGCTCTCGCTGGTGGCGGCGTCAGCTCCGGTGTCTGGGGGTGGCGCGGCCCCTGCGTCTGTGGCCCCGTCTGCGTTGCTCGCCGCGTCCTTGACCAATGGGGCGTCGGGCATCGCAGATCCTCTCTCGGTCGCAGCGGTCCCATCCCGGGCGTCACCTCCTTCGCCCGCGACAGGAATATCGCGGCCGGCGCTGTCTGGGCTGACTCTGCTGTCCTCGCCGCTCCTGCTGGCATCAGATCCGGCGTCTGCGGGTGACGTGGTTGCTGTGGTCGTATCCGTGGTCGTGTTCGTCACCGTCTCGGTGGTCGGGCCTGTTCCGCTCTCGCCGCCGGTGCCCGATCCTACCTCGGTCGGTTTGGTCGTTGCAGTAGCCGTGTCCGCGGTGGTCCGGGTTGACATGCCGGCAGCGGACGCAGCACCCATCGGAGAGCGGCCGCAAGCAAACGTCGCCATGAAGGCCAGGATCACGATGCCGAGCGGCCACACCGTCGGTACGCCCGACGGCATGACCAAACGACTTCCATTCTCGCTCACGCATGCATTGTACTCAATTACGCGTGGTGTGGCAGGCAGGATTTCCAGCACATGCGCCGACAACCCCGGTTGTTCGTGGTCATCTTCAGGCACCTGCTCCGGCACATCCACCCCCCTGTGCGAATCTTTCTTCCAGCACGTGTGACAACAATCCTGGTTGCTATTGGTATCCGTCCTCAACCAGCTGCACCGGTACGGCGACCTCGTGCAATCAGCTCTCCACCACTACTTGCTCAAGCAACCCGGGCCGGTATCTCGGTTTGTAGCTTCTTTGATCACCGGTCGTCCTGGCTACCGTGACTGTCCGTCGAGAACTCCATTGATCAGACGGCCCTAACAGCCCCTAGTGCCTCCGGTCAGAA
>PMLB01000097.1 GCA_003158735.1 Myxococcales bacterium
GCTGACAACCTGGAAACATGCACCGAGCGGCAAGATCCTGAAGTCGGATGTCACGGTGGCGAAAAACTACCTCGGCGAAACGCACATCAAGGAGCTGAATCGCATCGTGTCCGCCTACCTCGATCTGGCGGAGNNGAGCGGGGCATCCTGATGAAGATGACCGACTGGGCGGGCTTCTTGAACAGCTTCCTGGAACTGTCGAACTACCCGATCCTGCAAGACAAGGGCAAGGTCAGCGCGCTGGAGGCAAAGCTGAAAGCCGAGGGTGAATACGAAGTCTATCGCCAGCGCCAGGATGCGGACTACGTTTCGGACTTCGATCGCGAGATCAAACGCATCGAGGGCAAGAAGCCATGACCTTCAACGAATCCACCGTCGAAGACGCGGCCCTGAGTTGGTTCGGGGAGTTGGGCTATACGGTCGCACACGGGGCACACCTGGCACCAGGCGAACCTGCGGCGGAACGCGAGAGCTTCGGCGACGTGGTGCTGGTGGGACGCTTGCGCGAGGCCATCCAGCGGCTGAACCCGGAGATCCCCGAAGATGCTCGCGAAGACGCGATGAGGAAGGTCCTGCGGCTGGCGACGCCGTCGCTCACGCAGACCAACCGCGCCTTCCACAAGTTGCTTCGCGATGGGGTCGAGGTGGAATACCCACGGCCCGACGGCACTGTCGCGGGTGACCATGTGCTGCTGGTGGATTTCCAGTCGGTTGCGGCGAACGACTGGCTGGTGGTGAACCAGTACACGGTCATCGAGGGCCAGAACAACCGGCGACCGGATATGGTGGTGTTCGTCAACGGGCTGCCTCTTGGCCTGATCGAGCTCAAGAATGCCGCCGACGAAGACGCGACCATCTGGACCGCCTACGACCAGCTCCGCACCTACAAGGCCGAGATTCCGTCGCTGATGCACTTCAACGCCGCGCTGGTGGTCAGCGACGGCCTGGAGGCGCGCATCGGCTCGCTGACGGCCAACCAGGAATGGTTCAAGGTCTGGCGCACGATTGACGGCGAGGGTGACGCGCCGAAGACGGCGTTGGAGCTTGAGACAATGGTGCGCGGGGTGTTCGAGCAGCGGCGCTTTCTGGACCTGCTCCAGCACTTCATCGTCTTCGAGGAAGACCCGGACAGCGGCGCGCTTCACAAGATCATTGCGGGCTACCACCAGTTCCACGCGGTGAACATGGCGGTGCAGGAAACCATTCGCGCTAGCGGTATGGGCGAGCGGAACAAGTTGCGCGACGACGCGGGTGCTTTCTGGGCGGGACGGATGCATGGCGGAAAGCCAGGAGACCGGCGCGCAGGCGTGGTCTGGCACACGCAGGGCAGCGGCAAGAGCTTCTCCATGCTCTTCTACGCCGCACGGGTGATTCGCCATCCAGCCATGCAGAACCCGACGCTGGTGGTGCTGACGGACCGGAACGATCTCGATGACCAGCTCTTTGGCCAGTTCCAGCGCTGTCACGACATTCTCGGCCAGACGCCGGTTCAGGCCGCAAGTCGCGAGCGACTGCGAGAGCTGCTGGCGGTGGCGAGCGGCGGCGTGGTCTTCACCACCATCCAGAAATTCTTGCCCGAAAAGGGCGAGAGGATGCCGAGGCTGAGCGACCGACGCAACATCATCGTCATCGCCGATGAAGCCCACCGCAGTCAGTACGACCTCATCGACGGCCTGGCCCGGCACATGCGCGATGCCCTGCCCGAGGCTTCCTTCATCGGTTTCACCGGCACGCCCATCGAGAAAAACGACGCCAACACGCGAGCCGTCTTTGGCGACTACATCAGCATCTACGACATCCAGCGTGCAGTAGCCGACAAGGCGACGGTTCCTATTTACTACGAAAGCCGCATCGCCAAACTGGCGTTGAACGCCGCAGAGCTGCCCAAGCTCGACGAGGAATTCGAGGAGATCACTGAGGGCGAGGAGCAGTCGAATCGCGAGAAGCTGAAGACCAAGTGGGCGGCCCTGGAGGCGCTGGTGGGCGACCCGAAGCGCTTGAAGCTGGTTGCCGCCGACTTGGTGGCGCATTTCGAGAAGCGCGTGGAGGCTCTGGACGGCAAGGCGATGATTGTCTGCATGAGCCGTCGCATCTGTGTGGCGCTCTACGACGCGATCATCAAGCTCCGTCCCGAGTGGGCTGGTTCGGACGACGCCGAGGCCGAGAAGGGCAAAGCCTGCGTGGTCAAGGTGGTGATGACCGGCGGTGCTGATGACGGTCCCGAGTGGCAGCCGCACATTCGCAACAAGGACAGGCGGCGCAAGCTGGCGGTCCGTTTCAAGGACAGTCGCGACCCGTTCCGCATCGTCATCGTGCGCGACATGTGGCTGACTGGCTTCGATGCGCCCTGCCTGCACACCATGTACGCCGACAAGCCGATGCGAGGGCATGGGCTCATGCAAGCCATCGCACGCGTGAACCGAGTCTTCCGCGACAAGCCAGGTGGCTTGGTGGTCGACTACCTTGGCCTTGCCGACCAGCTCAAGCATGCGTTGGCGACCTACACCGAGAGCGGCGGCAAGGGTGACGCTGCCAGCGACCCGAAGCAAGCCATCGCCGTGATGCTCGAAAAGCATGGCATCGCCAGCGACATGCTGCACGGCCTGGACTGGGGGAAATGGACCACGGGCAAGCCCGCCGAGAAGCTCGCCCTCATCCCCGCAGGCCAGGAACGAATCCTCGGGCAGGAAGATGGCAAGCAGCGTTTCGTCCAGGTGGTGACCGAGTTATCCCGTGCTTTCGCCCTGTGCGCGGCGAGCGACGAGGCCACGGAGATTCGCGACGACGTCTCTTTCTTCCAGGCCGTTCAATCAGCCTTGAACAAGAAAAGCGGCACCAGCACCAAGACGCCAGAGCAGATCGACGCTGCCATCCGCCAGCTCGTATCCATGGCCATCACCACCGATGGCCAGGTCATCGACGTGTTCACCGCCGCTGGCTTGCAGAAGCCGGACATCAGCATACTGGACGACCGGTTTCTCGCCGAGGTGCGCGGCCTCAAGCACAAGAACGTCGCCGCCGAGCTGCTGGCGAAGCTGCTCACGAACGAAATCAAGGTTCGCTCCAAGC
>PMLB01000061.1 GCA_003158735.1 Myxococcales bacterium
AGTCCCTTCGCCCGCTCAAAAAAGTCGAATCAAAACGGTCAGTTGGCGCTGCAACGCTAGCTGGCCTTCTTCTTTTCTGCGTCATGCACACCACCTTGCACACCACCATGCGAGGTGTCAGCCATCGCCTCTTTCATCCTGGCAAGAGAGATCACCTTGCCGATGCTCTCCCTCATCTCCTCCGGCGCAACGGTGCTGTACCGCTGCTGCATTGCTTCGGTGGCGTGACCTGACACCGCCCAGCTGCGGCTCAAGACATTTGGGACTTTTCACGTTGCAACTGCAACAGGTCGGAAATTGCAAAGGAATCTGGGGTGTCGGCGGGCGCGTTCAAAGGTTGCTGGCAGACCGTGCAGCTCAGGTCGCGGTTGGCTTTCATGCGCGCCTCACGCGCACGAGTACGCGCGGCCGCAAGGTTGACGGGGATCTGAGCCCCGCGTTCAAAGTACATCTCGTCTGGGGTCCGGCCCGCGAAGGCCGAATGCGGAACCACAGAATTGTGCTGCTCGACGTAGAACGCGATCAACTTCTCCAGCGTGACGAAGCTTTCGAGCTGGTGCAGGTAGAGCCAGCGATGCTTGAGCGAGCGCCACCAGGCTTCGATCATGGAATTTGAGAAGGTGACCTCGACCTGTGCGAGAACGCGGCGCAACTGTCCCAAGCCGAGTAGAGCGTCGACCACGCCGTTTACGTTCTCGACCCCCGAGTCGGCCACGACGGTTGCCGGCTCGCTGCCCGACGGCAGGTTCTTCGCTGCCTCGACCAGAACCTGGCACGTCGTCTCTGGTTCGAGACGCAAGACGAGCTTCCAGCCAGAATGCGCCTGCTGAGATTGTCGATCACCGCGTGCAGATAGGTACGGGTGCCGTCGAGCAGCCTGATGACGGTGACATCAATGTGCCAATACTCGTTGGGGCTGCTCGCCCGTATGCCCTGCTTGGGCTTCGGCGGGTACAAGCGCCGCCGTGGCCGAAGCCATCCGCGTTCGCGGGCCACGCGTGCCCAGGTCGCTGCTGCGGCAAACACCTTCCCGATCCGCTGGGCATGCAAGGCGAGTCCGCGAATGGTCATGTGGCGATAGTCCGGAGACACGACCATGTCCCGCATCTCACAGATCTCTTTGCCAGTGAGCTGCGACGGCTTTGTTCGTGGGCAGCTGGCTCGATCATCGCGCGGGCAATCCTGGGCGAGGTTGTTCCAAGCGTGGTAGCGGGAGGGGGAGAGGCGCAATACTCGCAGGGCGACGCCGAGAGGGATAGCCTTCTGGGCGTGCGCCAGGGCGGCCAAGATGGATCGCTTGGTATTTCCGTCGGGCACACGCTGGGAATCGAGGCAGAACCCGGACAGGCGGACGAGCAGAAAGGCCAGACGGATGACGGCAAGAAGAAGCCTGACCCGGCGCTGGAGAGCGAGGACTTCGGCCTGGAGTTCTTGCTGGTCCATGGCCAGGACCTCGGCCGAGATGACCGGACGGGGGCCACGGCGAAGCCAACTCGCGGCGGTGGAACGCGGAACACCGATGTGGTGAAAGAGACCGGGGTCACGACCTTCGCAAACGAGATCGCGAAGTCGGTGGTCATAGGCACGACGGCCGGGGACGGTTGGCATGCGGCATGGTCGGTGATGTGGAGGCCACGAGGCAAGTCGCTACAATGCGAATTGCGTGGCTGTTCCGATGAGCAGCTGCGTACCTGGCAAGACGCAAGAACCACTGCCGGCGAGCGCAGGCAATCCGCAACCGCGCTCAGTTGATTTCGAGATCGTCCTGCCTGGGCGCTCGCAGATTCGCGTGAGCCCTCTCCTCGCGGTCGTGCATGTCCTCCCATGACAGCTCGTGCTGTGCATCGTCCAGACAGAAGCGAACGCCCTGGTTGTCGTTCGGATTGAGCGAGAGGATGCGCTCGAATACCTTCGCCGCCTCCGAGAAGCGTCGAAGCCGCCAGAGGCACAGCCCATAGCCATGCAGGCACCGTAGGTAGGGCCGGTTGTAGATGGGTCCCCAGGCCAAGAAACCGTCGAACCCGGGCGGCAGTGAGAGTTCGGCTATGCGCATCCCGACCTCGTAGTGAAGGATCGCGCGCTCGGGGGAGTGCTGGAACACGTGATTTCCCAGATGCGCGTGGGCATCGATGCAGCGCAAGTCCCTTGCCAGCGTCTCCATAAGCAACTCGCGCGCGACGTCTATGTCACCGGTCTCGGCGAGTTCGGCTGCGTCGCAGGTTGGGTTGTCCTCGGGATCGGCACCGGGAAACGCTCCCCATGCAATCGGGTCCATTTCGTACGAAGGACGTGGCCGCGATGTGAGCTTCCTCCACAGCTGGGCATAGGGATCTGGCCGTCGATATGGTTCGGTCGACCTGCGCAGGTCGTCCAACTCACCGCCATGCAGTGGAAGGGGGACCAGACCGAGCTTGGCGGCATCGATATAGGCACTCTCGATATTCCCGCTGGCATAGGCATCGCCTCGCCATGTCCACCTTTTCTTGATGATGAGCGTGGCGATCTGGCCCGGCACCGCCGTCCACATGTCGCCCGCGCGAAAAGTGAGTTGTTCGCTTTCGCCTAGAATTCGCGCCCTTACAGACCGGTCGTTCACCTTAAGAATGGCGGCCTCGCAGCGTTGCGGGCTCGCCATGGGCGCAGCAGGCTCTGCCGCCACGCCCAGCAATTCGGCCTGGGCTTGCAAAACATGGCGACGCGCGGCGGTGTACGACTCTCCGGTCTTTCTCTGGCGATCTCGGATGATGTTCTTCAGATCACGGTGGGCGGTCATCGACGTTCTCCTCGCTCCGCGCTGTCGAAACCCCCGCTTTCGGCCGCGCGGCACGAAGAAACGTGCGACGAGCCAGCCGGAGGAGTGAACTCCCCTTTGCCCCGTTCGAGGGCTCCTGCGGGGGAGGAACCATCGGGGTTCGGCGTCGCTGCCGCCGTATCAAGTACGCTGCCGCAGAGATGGGCGGGAGGTCAATAGATTTTTTCGATGGCTGGGCTGTTCCCGCCCCATCATGGCACGCGGTGCTTGCGGGTCGTGGTCACTGATGGTTGAGCCATACACGCGTGATAGAAGACCGCCATGTCTGATCCCAGCTTGGCCGTGAGCGAATCCACGTCGGATAGCGAAGCGTTCG
>PMLB01000007.1 GCA_003158735.1 Myxococcales bacterium
TCCGGTTGCCATGGTGCCCTCCCGGGATGGGGTCGAAGCTACCTTGTTGCTGATGGTCGGCATGGGATCCTCCTTGACTCTTAGGATGAATCGCCGACGGCTTTGTTCCGATGATGCTGCTTCGGCGCTTGCGGTGCAGGTAGCGGTTGAGCTGGCAAGGTCGTGGTGCTGCCGGGGGTGATCAGCGCCAACGGATGATCGCCTATGGTAGTATCAGCGCGTGAAGAAACCTCGAGCCGTCGCGATGGATCGGCCTAGAGGTACGGGCCGGCGGTCGGTTTCCGCCGCTGAAGCCCCGGACGTCGTTCGCCGCCTGCTGAAAGGCTATGACGTCTCAACCTTGAGCTGGGCGAATCCGGACCATCGCTATGCCATCGTCCGCGCGATTCTCGTGCGAGGTGACGATCAGGCCGCGCATTGGCTTGGCAGTATTCTTCGCCGGAACGAGGTGCGCGCGTTGGTCCGACAATATCGCGGGGCCGGCTGCAACGAGCCCGAGCGAAGAAAACTGCGTCGCGAGCTTCGCCTGACCGTCAGCGACATCCCGAACCGACCCTACCTCGGTTTCGAATGGCAAAGTCACGCCTGAGCTTGCAGATCATCGATCCCGAGAAGGCGCGCGTGATCCGCTTGCAAGCCGATCTCGTGCGCGATGAAGGCTTCTTCCTCGCCGGTGGGGTTGGGCTTGCCGTGCGCCTTGGGCACAGGCTTTCGGCTGACCTCGATTGGTTCACGCCACGCCCTTTTGACGTCGGTGCCATCGAGCGCCACCTGGAAGCCCTCGCAGAAAGTCCCACGCAGATTCTCCGTCATGGCCGGCACACCGTGCGCGCCTACTACGGCACGCTTGAGACCAGCTTCATCACTTACGGGCAGGTTCCCGCCAGCCCGGAGATCATGAGGGTTGCTGGAACCGAGATCCCTGTGGCTGACATCGCGATCATCGCCGCAATGAAGGCTGCCGCCCTCCATGATCGCGGCGCCAAACGGGACTTCATCGATATCCACGCCATCTGCTCGCAGCCCGGTTGGTCAGTCGAGCGTTTCATCAAGCACGCCGCACAACTGTTGCCGCTCCAGCCCGAGCAGGTTGCGCGCGCTCTTACCTACTTTATCGATGCCGAGAAAGATCCAATGCCGGCGGGTTACGTCGTCGCTTGGGCGAAAGTCAAAACGGACCTTGCCCGCGGCGTTCAGCAATGGGAGCAAGGCAGCCGCAAGTCACGTCGGCCGGGATAAGAACGGCCCTGGGTATCGACGACCAGGCCTGCCATTAGAAATCCAGGCGTGGAAATTCAGCCCAGGCTTCGCGCCTGGCATGGTCGATGTCCTCTGCGGACAGATCGACTCCCAGGTCAGACCACGCGCCGGACAGGCTCTTGTGAGGTGTCCCCCGGCCCAAGCGGGTCTCGAGGAACTCGACGAGGTCCAGCACCTCGCGCTGCCCCTCAGGCGGCAGCGCCTTGGCTTTGGCAACAAGGATTTCCATGGTCGTCATGCCCCTATGATACCTGAGCTGTGAGGAGGTGCTCACCTTGCCTAGCGCCATCGCGCCTTCAGCTCCGCACACAGCGGACGACGAGACTCAGTCGCCCGTGGCCGGTGTAGCCGTCGTTGTAATTGAGGCCCCATCCGGTCCCGGCCGTGCTGCCCGCCCAGGCGTCCTGAGCCCAGTAGTAGTATTGGTCGCCGCTGCCCCAAACCGTATCGGGGAACATGGTTTGATTGATGGCCGGGGCCACGCGCCTGTCGTCGACCAGCGTCGAGAGTTCGTTGACGGTCGGCAGTCGGAAACTGTGACCGTTCAAGGCCAGACCGCTGCACAGGGCGGACGCAGTCGCGAAGTCCATTGCCGGTTGATGGGTGGCCTGCTCCCAGATCAGCTTCGTATAGTTGTCCTGAACTTCCCCAGTTGCCACCACCGTGTACTGATTGGGCGGCGGAGTCGCGGGTAGATCTCCGTCTCCGTTTCCGCGCACGCAACGCACCCGTGCCGGCGGGGTCACGTTGTTGCTGCTAAGGCCCTCGTAGAAGTTCGTGCCCCACACGGGCGGGGTTCTCACCGCCCAGGGAGTCGACGTCAGGAAAAAGGCGGCCGGCGTGCCCGGGAATGCAGTCACGTTGATGGCCGGGCTGGTCCTTGTGTGGTCGGTGATGGATTCGAGCTCGATGCGGGTCGGGACGCGCCAGCCGCTTCCAGGCAGCGCCAGCCCCGCGCAGTAGGTCGTCGCGTCGGCCGAGGCGTAGGTCGAAGAGGAAACCGTCTTCTGCCAGACCAGCGACGTCACATTGTCGCGCACGGTGCCGTCGCCCAGATCGGTGTAGCTGGCGGGATTCGCAAGACCCATGCTGACCGGGTTGGGCATGGGCCAGCAGGCCCAGGAATGGGTACCGCAAGGACCAGTACTTGTGCCTGCGCTGGTGCCGCCGGCCGCGGTCCCGCCCGTCATCGCGCCACCAGCAATTCCCGTCGCACCTCCGGTCGTCGCAGCACCGCCAGTGCGTGCGCCGCCGGTGCCTGTGCCGCCGCTGCCCGCACCCCCGCTGCCTACACCGCCTGATCCAAAGGTTCCGCCGGTGCTAGCCACCCCGCCAGCGCCAGACGCACCCCCCAAGCTGGGCGTGCCCCCGGTCAACCTGCCGCCACTGCTTGGCGTCCCGCCAGTCAACTGGCCGCCGTCGCTTGGCGTCCCGCCCGTGCCGACCGCCCCGCCAGCGCTTCCGCCACTTCCAGTGAAGAATCCGCCCGACCCAACCGCACCTCCTGTGGCCGGGCTCTCGACGCCTCCCGAGCCCGCGGCACCTGGACCGGTACTTCCCCTGGAAGAACCGGATTCACAGCCGCTCGAAAACGCGCCGAGGCCAAGGCCGAGGGCAAGAACGACAGCCACGGCGACGCCAGATCGGACCCAGGATGAATGCCGCGCAGATTGAGTCATGTTCACCTTGCTCCGATCAAAGGGTGATCATGCCAGCCTATTGGGTCACGCAATGTGCGACGGAGAAGATCGTTCCGTAAAATGTAGTGGGCAAGGGGGCAGAGGTCGCTGGCGCTCACGGGCGGCGTGGCAGAGTCGCCAGCGCTGCCGGCCGTGCTTGCCCCCCGCATCGGTGGTATCTTCAGAGGCGTGTCGCTGCTGCACGGTCGCGTTCAAGGCGGTCGCATTGTGGTCCAGGATGTCGTCGATCTCCCGGAAGGCACCGAGGTTCGCCTCGAGCTTGTCGAACAAGACGACGATGGCGACCAACTCGATGCCGAGGATCGGGCTCGTCTCGAGGCCGCGATTCGCACGGGTCGCCAGGAGATCGCCGAGGGCAAGGGGATCCCCGCGGAACAGGTCGTCAGCGAACTCTGGGCAGCGCACCGCCGATAGCCGTGTCTTTCCGAGTTGAGCTTTCCCCGCAGGCCCGAGCCCAGATCGCGACCATCAACCTGTGGTGGGCTGAGAATCGTCCGGCCGCGCCGACGCTCGTGGCCGCCGAGTTTGAGACAGCGATTCAGCAGCTCACGACCTCACCTGAATCCGGGCACCTCCATGACCGGCGCAGGAAGGTTCACGTCAGAAAGGTCCTCATGCCTCGCAGTCGCTACTATCTCTACTACGAGGTGAATCTCGCCAGCCGGCTGGTGACCATTCTCGCCGTCTGGCACGTGGCGCGCGGGCAGGGCCCGACCCTGTAGAGGGAAGAGTCGGAGTGTGCATGTTTCTCGGCCACCACACCTAGGCCAACTTCCCCTATACCTGACACAGCCGCAGCCTTAGAATTGAGGTTCGGCTACCGCAGGAGGCATCGCTGATGAAAGGGTTTCCACTAGTGTTCCTCGGCGTGGCTTGCGTGGGATGTGCCACGACGCCCTACCGGACCGCACAGGGGACCGAGTTTCATGAGGAGACCAACCCAGTCAAACTGATGCTCGTCCCTGGTGAAGGCCTGCGGGAAGCGACGCGGACGCTATTGGCCAATGGTGCGGTGGATCTCGGGTGCCCCGAGGAGCGGCTGCACACGAGAAGTGTCTACCTCTATCGAGCCAGCGTCTACCTCGTCGAGGGGTGCGGCTGGCGCGCGACCTACGTTCAAAATTGCAACCCAGAATATCCCAAGGGCGATCCCAGTGCAGGCAGGGGGCATGTCGACGATTACGGGGCACAAGATCCCGCGCCGCAGATTGTCTGTCAGCTCGAGATCATCGGGAAGGTAGAGCTCCCTCGGCCAGCGCCTGCCTCACTCAATACGCCGCCAACGGAGCCGAAGGCCAGCCCACCGAAACCCTGAATGGCAGGGAACGGTGGACGCAGTGGCGGTTACTCGACCTCCGCTTCGACCTCCGCTTCGGGCCAGCCATTGACATTCTCGACCGGATCTCGGTCTTTCGCCACATAGCGCTCGCCGTTCCACCGGTAGACGACTGGGCGTTTGCTCCACCCTGACTTGCGCAGATCGCGAAAGCCACCGGTTGCGGTCTTGAGCACCGAAACCACCGCCGTTCCCTCGTGCCCTTCCTCCGCCTTGTTCGATGACCCGTCGTCGTTGTAGCCGTCGTTGGACATTCTCCAGCTCCCCATCAGCGTGGCCCAAACCTTCTTCAGCGCTTGGCCATCTTGGACGAACAGCAACAAGTACTCGTTCTGGCCACCTCCGCCGACCAGTGGCCAGTTCATAAACGTGCGCACGCCGAAGGCCAGCTTGTCCCGAGCCAGCCGATAGGGAGCGAGGTCGAGTTCCCGGAGGTACCTCTCTGGCACGCTATCCACCTGGCCCCGCGCCCTGATGTCCGCCTTCGCGCCTGAAGTGCCACCTGCGAATACGGCGAGATAGAGCGTGGTGGCGTAGTCGAACCGGCCTTGCCCTTTCTCATAGGTGACCGTCTCCAGGACCGCCACGCTCAACCCGGGCGAGGCTCTCCACGGCTTGACGAAGAGCAACCAGGGAACCTCCACCCTCCCGTCTCTGACCACCATCGCCTCAGGAAAGAGCAGCTTCTGTATCTCGCTGCGATCGTACCCTTCAGGCACGCGGCTTTCTTTCGTGAAGCTCTCGCGAGCGACACTGATACATCCCGTCGCCCAGGCAGGGGCCTGGTCCTCCGCCCGGGTCGACACTGCCGGGGCGACGGTCGTGGCGACGCAGACGAGCCAGAGTGTCCTCCGGATGGACGACACCTTGGCCTTCCTCGGGCAACCGACATTCATCCCTGGAGAATAGACTAGATTGCGGGGACTGATCGCTGGTCGCGAATTATCCGGCTACCGTCTCGGCTCATACCGCATCGCCACCGCGCCCGAGCCGTTCGCCTGGGCGGGGGGGAACCTTGGCACTACCATCGCACGGTTGGGCAGAAGCCCAATAAGTCGACTGAGGAGTTCGCGCGGGAAGCGAAGTTGTTGCCTCTAGCCAAGCTGTTCGAGCTTGGCCGCGTGTCGTCTGGGAAAGCCGCCGAGATCTGCAACATGACTCGCGTCTAGCAACTGCGCGTGCGAGACCCTATGCGACTTGGGCAGGACCTTTGCCGACGTGGACGCGGCCGTTGCCGACTTGGACACGACTTCCCGCGACTTGGGCAGGACCGCCCGCAAGTTGGGCAAGACTTTTCCCGACTTGGGCAAGACTCTTCAATAGATTAGGGGGCGTCCTGCCTGTGTGCGCAAGAGTCTCACCCGGCGCAGGGTGGGGGCAAGCGGGCGGGGGAGCCGTGGATCGTGGAAGGGTACCCTCGGACCGGATCCACAGCGCTACTGGGTCAGAACCGCGCAATCGGCGGCCAGCGCGGCCGCCGCGTCCGTGGCGTTGTCGAGACACTCGAGATTGCCTCCGGTATTCCCGCCCACATATAGATAGGTGCGGGTTCCGGATACCGGCTGACCGGGACACATAGACGATCCCTGGAGGGCAGAGACGTCATTGACCAAGGCGAGATCCTGCAGGAACTTGACCACCTGGGGCGATCCGGGAGGCAGGGCGTCCACGGGCGAGCCGTCCGGCATGACATCGTTCCAAGCATCGCCCACTCTGATGCGATCCGCACTCGCGTCGGAATAGACTATCACCGTCAAGCTACCGAAATTGGTTCCGCGCCGGACGATGCGCGCCACTTCGCGCGCGACATCGTCGACCGCGATTGACGAGTCGCCGGAAAGAGGTGCCTCCCCACCCCCGGAATCCGCCAAGTCGCTGGCCCACACTTCGCCATCCGACGGTGCGAGGTCAGAGCCCCCAAGCGCCGCATCGGTGCCGCCGCCACCGTCGGATCGTGCGGCAGAGTGCAGGCCCTGATGACAAGCAGCGAGCATGGCGGCCAAGGGCGCGGCCCAGAGCACCAAGCCCAGCGTTGACAACCAGCGCATGAACGTAGTTTACAGTGGCGGGTCGTTGGAACCAAGCCGCGCAAGCGCCAGTCTCGCGCGGAATCGAGCACCGAGAGCGGTGCCAGAGGCCTTCTTCCCGGGAATCGAGCACCGAGAGCGGTGCCAGAGGCCTTCTTCCCGAATGCCAGCGCCTGGCCTGATCTGTCCTCGGCCGACAGATCGACACCCAGGGAGTCGCTCATCTGGGATGGTCCTTGAGCGAGCAAGCCCAATGGCTACCTTCTCGGCTCATACCGCATCGCCACCGCCCCCGAGCCGAACTCCAGCCGGCTCACGAGCCTCAAGTCGACACACTTCGATAGCCCCGCGAACAACGTCGGCCCGTGGCCCACTAGCCTGGGATGCACCACGAACTCGTACTCGTCGATCACTCCCAGCTCCGCCAACGCCAGCGGGAGCTTCACGCCCCCCACGAGCAGTCCCTTACCCGACTCCAGCTTGAGCTGCGCCACGGCCTTCCCCAGCTC
>PMLB01000407.1 GCA_003158735.1 Myxococcales bacterium
GCCGCTGAAACCGGGCAGGTCCGGGCCGGGGTGAACGATCCAACCCTGACATTGGTAGCCCTTGGCCGCCCTCATGAACAGGCGCATGGGATCGCCCATGCGCGGCAGCACGGTGCGGGTCGTCTTGGCCTCTACCAGTGCCAAGCGGCGACCGCCCATGGGCACGGCGAAATCCACCTCAACGCCCGTTTTGTCGCGAAGAAAGTACAGCTCGCGCCGACGCCCGTGGTGCTGCTGGGCCTTGGCAATTTCGCAGGCCACGTGGTTTTCAAAGATAGGCCCGCTGAAAGGCGAACGCGCAAGTTCGGCCGCGCTGCGCAGCCCAAGTAGGTGACAGACCAGGCCCGTGTCGCTGAAGTAGATCTTGGGCGACTTGGTCAGCCGCTTGCCAAAATTCTCAGTGAACGGCTGGGCCAGAAACAGCAGCCCCGTGACTTCCAGGATGCCAATCCAGGTATCGACGGTCGACACCGACACGCCCAGGGGACCAGCCAAGTCCGTCTTGTTGAGGACTTGCCCCGCGCGCGTTGCCAGCAGGCCAAGGAAGCGACGGAAGACGGACAGATCGCGGATGTCGCTCACCGCGCGCACGTCGCGTTCCAGGTAGGTCTGCACGTAGGAACGAAACCAGGTCTCGGCCAACGCGGGCCGGGCCAAGACCTCGGGAAATCCCCCTAGAAAGGGCGAAACCTTCGCATGTTCCTGATGAGAGAAGGGCAACAACTGGAACACGGCCACTCGCCCTGCCATGCTCTCGGTCACGCCCTTCATCAGGGGGGCTTCCTGCGAGCCAGCGAGCAGCCAGCGGCCCTTGCGGTCAGGCGCTGCATCGATGCGACTGCGGATATAGGGCAATAGCTCTGGTGCGTTCTGGATCTCGTCGAGGATGGCCGGAAATCGCAAACCATCAAGGAAGCCACGTGGGTCATACCGCACCTGCCCCAGGGTGTCAGGATCCTCGAGCAAGCGATAGTCCGCCTTGGGCCGCATCAGTTGCAGCAGCGTGGTCTTGCCGCTGCGCCGTGGACCCGTGAGCAACAAGGCAGCAAATCCGTGGCTGGCCGCCTCGGCAATGGGGACCAGCAGGCGGGGTGTGAGCTTGCGCATGATGGACAAATCTAAAGTGACACCCTAGAAATGGCAATGGCGCCATGCGGCAAGGAATCGCCCGCTCCATCCGTGAGATGGAGAACGCGGGCGATGCGTAGACCGACAATCCAAAACCATCCGCGAGGCCGAGGGTCTTGGACCAGGTTACGGTCATGGTTTCGGGGTTGTGACTCAGGCTACCGATGCGCGTGCTCTGTGCGAATGACGATTCGTTTGTCGCCAGCAACGGCCGTGATTTCCAGATCGAATCCCAGCGCCCCCAAATAGCGACGAAGCGTCGAGACGCGCATGTCCTGGCCACGTTCAAAGCGAGACAACTGGCCCTGGTCGACCTCTATCCTTCCCGCCACATCGTTCTGGGTCATCCCGAGCGATTTGCGAATCGCCCGCAACCCGAGCTCCTGGCGACCTGCAGATTTTCGCCAGCAGAGTCGACGTGCTGACTTCACTGCCACCGGTCCTTCCGCTACTCAGTGAAGATCTCAAGCGATTCGACGAGTTTCTCTCCGATGTTGGCAGGGAATAGTGGACAGCTGGCACCCCGAAATTTCGGAGTCTGTCTTCGAATTTTCGGGGTAACCAAGACAGCCCCTCAAGTTCGTGCGCTGGCTGCCTTCCCGGATCACGTCCGATCGAGCGCCAGCCAATCGAAGCGATCGATTTCGCCCCAAGGCAGGACCGTGGTCTCGTGTTGGGTCCAGCGATCGTGGCCGCCGTAGACGATCATCTTGCCGATCTTGGGTGGCGTGCCCGCAGCCTTCAGCAACGCTGCCACCTTGTCCAGGCTGCCGAATGCGTCGGATGCAACCGTCTCGCCCGACTTGGCTTCGATCAGAAGGACCCGCGGCCCGGCCTGCGCCACCGCATCCGCCTCCTGACCATATCGATCCCGGAAGAACGTCACATCGGACACCGCACCGCTGTGCAGGTAGGTCTTGACGATCTCCGACAGTACCCACGATTCGAAGATGGCACCACGCAGTGGGTGGTGGCGCAGCTCGTCCGGGCTGCGGATGCCGAGCAAATAGCAAACCAATCCAGAGTCGTAGAAATGCAGCTTGGGCGTCTTGAGCAGTCGCTTGCCGATGTTGCGAAAATACTGCGGCAGGCGGAAGCAAATGTAGCTGGACTCCAGCACGCCCAACCAGCTTCGCGCGGTGTTGTGCGTGATGCCGGCGTCGCTGCCCAGGGTCGAAAGGTTGAGCAACTGCCCGGTTCGTCCGGCGCACAGGCGCAGGAAGGTCTGGAACGCCAGCAGGTCAGATACGTTGAGCAACTGCCGCACGTCGCGCTCCACGTAGGTCGCGACGTAGCTGCCCAGCCATTCGGCTGGGGGAATCTTGCGATGGTGTATGGCAGGGTAGCTGCCGGTCCACAGGACGTGAAATAGGTCGTCCTTCGCCAATCTTCCGGCGCGCAGTTCGCCACGCGAGAATGGAAGCAGATCCATCATCGCGGCCCGGCCAGCCAGTGACTGTGCCACCGATTGGCGCAACCCGAAGTGCTGCGAGCCGGTGAGAACGTAACGGCCGGGCCTCCGCCTCGCGTCCACATCGACCTGCAAGTACGAGAGCAGCTCTGGCGTGTGCTGGACTTCGTCCAGGATGGCCCCGTCCGCGTATTGGCGCAGAAAGCCCCGAGGATCGTCGAGCGCGCGTCGCCGGACATCCGGCGCCTCTAGCGAGACGTAGGGCAGATCGGGGAAGGCCGCGCGACAGAGCGTTGTCTTGCCCGATTGCCTTGGCCCGGTGACCACCAACACGGGGAAGCGCCGCGCCCGCGACTTCAGCGGTCCCTCAAGGCTGCGGGTCAGCATCATGGCCCCAGCATTCCATGTCTCCGGCTATCTGGCAATCCGATTACCAGGTAGCCAGAGGAGGAACGCTGCGGTGTTTCAGGCCTCTCAGCCCTGGGCTGAGAAGGTGGGGATGAGGGGTCCGCTTCAGCACGCGACAGCTACGCGTAAAATCCCAAGACCTTGGAGGTGAACGATCCCACCCTGGGCCTATGTCAAATTGAAAATGGCTTTTTCAATCTGACAAGTGGGCGAGCACGTCACCGCTACACGTGGAATCTCAGGATCTTGGTTGCGATGGAATCGGCCGAGCAGGCGTGGACGCCTTCGCCGGCGCCGCTGAAACCGGGCAGGTCGGGCCCGGGGTGAACGATCCACCCCTGACATTGGTAGCCCTTGGCCGCCCTCTTGAACAGGCGCATGGGGTCGCCCATGCGCGGTAGCACGGTGCGGGTCGTCTTGGCCTCTACCAGAGTCGCATCAGTTGCAGCAGAGTGGTCTTGCCGCTGCGCCGCGGGCCCGTGAGCAACAAGGCAGCAAAGCCGCGGCTGGCAGCCTCGGCAATGGGGACCAGCAGGCGGGGTGTGAGCTTGCGCATGATGGACACATCTAAAGCGCAACCTTAGGAATGGCAAGGTCGCCATGCGGCAAGAAACTGGCCGCGTCGTCGGCGGAATTGGGCGAGCCGGTACGCGCGGCGGTAGGGGCGACCTGCGGTCCCGCAGTCGCCCGCACGCCAGGCAGGCCCGAGCGCCACGAGACAATCCGAGCCTGCGCGTGCTGGCCCGAATGTACGTTTAATGGTACACTCGCCCTGGTGGACCAGAAGACACATGGCCCTGTGACGACAGCCGGCGAGTTTCTGCGGGCGGTGGAAAACGCGCGCGCACTGCGCGGACTGACCAAGGCCGAGCTGGCGCGGCGAAGCCACGTGCGCGCCGAGACGGTTCGCCACCTCCTCACAGCAGATGCCGCAAATCCGACGCTGACCAATGCGCTCGACATGCTGCGGCCGCTAGGTCTAGCCGTCGATCTGGTGCAGCTGCCCCAGCATCAGGCCAAGCCTACCCGCGACCAGGCGTACGCCTGGCTTTCACACTATGGCGCCGCTCTCTACGGCTCGACGCGCGTGAATCCAAGCACGGTCCCCGAACCTGAGACGGTACTGGCGGAGGGCCTGAAGCTGAGTCGCCAGAGCGCATCAGTTGCCAGAGCGCTGCCTGTCGCGCTCTGGAAGAATCGTCGGCGTCTCAACATGGATCGATTGCGCCGCGAGGCCGAACTCCGCGGTCAG
>PMLB01000284.1:0-2643 GCA_003158735.1 Myxococcales bacterium
GCCATCCACCTGGCCGCCGCTGCACAATGCGCTTCCTGGCCTTTGTGTAGCAACGACACCCGCATGCGCGCCGCCGCGACCCGCATGGGATTCCCGCTGTCACCGCTGCCGGGCGCGAAGTGAGTCTAGGCTTTCCCCACCACCCCATTCACGGCGGCGTCTGCTGACTCATCGGTCACCATAGAGGAGATCGCACGCTTGCTCGATCTGCTGGCGAGAAGGGGAGTGACGCAGGAGCTTGGTCAGTCCAGCCAGCGTTTCACTGTGAGGCAGCGGCATCGACTCCAGCTCGTAGGCGGAGACCGCGACGGTGCCGCTGATACAACGGAAGGCGCGATCTGCAGCGGAGCTGTTCAAGAATGCGGCCAGCGTACTGGCCTCGACCGCCGGCTTTGGCACGATGGGGATGATCATGTTGAGATGGTTCTCGACGGTGACCGCCCCATGCTTGTCGAGGAACGCCTGCGGCAGTTCGGCCGCGATCAGTCGACGGACTTGCTCCTTGGCGGTGGTTCGTTGGAGCAAGACGCAGGACTTGCGGACGAGCAGGAAGTCCTCGTCGTCGCGGACGGCGAAGTAGGGAGAGTGGTTGCGCCGGGCCGCGCGGAATGAAAACTCGCCGTCAGCACTGATTGCCTCTGCCCAGATCAAGGGAACCGTTCCCCGTTGGGCATGCTCGCGCAGACGATCCTTGAAGCGGTTCCAGACGAGGGGGCCTGTGCTCACCCGATAGCCCCAGTCTGCCAGGCGGTCTGGCATTGCGCGAAGTCCCGCCGCTGTGCGAGCTGCCGACCTCGCCCTGGGCATGATCCACGGCTGGTCAGGATGCCGAGGGAGCGGCACGTCCACCGCCTGCGAGACGTCCACATGCGGGCCGTCCACCTCGACGAAATAGACCCGCAACTTGCCGCCCGATTGACCGCGACGAAAAACCGCGAGCAGCGTTTCCTGGAGGACGTCATCGAATACCCCTGAGCGTTCGGATACGAAGTCCAGGGCCACCGGAGCAGCCTCGGCCGCAAGCAACGCGCGAAGGTTCTTGTAGTATTCACCGCACAGGAAGCTGGTCGGCGTCACGTAGGCCACGACGCCACCGGCGCGAGCTTGGCGAACCGCCAGGTCGAGAAATAGACCGTAGAGATTGGCGTGACCGAAGAGGCTGCGCTTGTAGACGGAACGCAGCTCGAGCGGCAGAGTGACCCGGCCATAGGGTGGGTTGCCAACCACCAGATCGAAGTTGCCAGCCTCGAATTGGGTGAGGCTGTCGCAGACCTTGATGGGACTAAGTTGGTCATCACCTGAGAAGCCGAGCAGATCGTTCAGCGTGGCGTCCAGAAAACTCAGGGACATCCACGCCGCGAAGGGATCGATCTCGAAACCCGCAAGCCGGTTCGACAGGCTGCGAAGGGTCACCCGACGATCGCACCCCTTCAGCGACGCGACTATCTTTCGCGCCACGGGACCAAGGAACGCCCCACCGCCACACGCGGGATCGAGAACGCGAGCGCGATCCCAGTCCACGCCAGCAGCCGAGGCCGAGTCGAGCAATCGACGGACCACGGCCGGCGGTGTGTAGAAGACGCCATGCTCGGAACGAAATTCATCGGGCAGCATGGCCGCATAGGTGCTGCCGACGAGGTAGGCCGCATCGTCGACGGAGCGCAGAGCCGCCAGCTCGGCAAGCGCGGCAGCGAGGGCCATGGCCTCTCGGTCGATGGGCCGAGGTGAAATCGAAGAGGCTGGACGCAGCGTGCGGGTCGGACGAGGGGTGAGCTTCGACCAGTAGTGCGAAACGATCGTGGTGACGAAGGACTGGGCGTACGCCAGCCGGAGTTTTGGCGGCATCGACGCCGCCAGCGTGCGTGCGCGACTCTTGAGTGGCTCGGTTGTCGGTTCAGGCGCCGGCGAAAGGTCCTGGGTTGATTCGATCAGAAAGTCGGTGAGCCGCACAGATGACCCTGGCGACAGGATAACGCGAAAGCGCCTGCGGCGGGGACATCCGGCAATCGACGAGTATTGAGGCAGAAGGAGAATTCGATCAGCATCCTGTCCGAGAAGATGTTCGCGTCCGCAACGCGCGGCGTCCTCGCGTCCTTGGCCGCGCCTCAACCTGGGCGGGTTCTTGGCGGGTTTCTCCCCTATACTCCGCGCTCCCGGCCGCCTGGCCGTTACGCGTAGCGCATGAAGACTCACCCAAAACACCAGCCCATTGCCGTGGTCGGGGTCGCCGCCCTTTTTCCTGGCTCCATCGAGAAGGACGGCTTCTGGCGCGACATCCTGGCCGGCCGCGATCTCATCACGGACGTGCCGGCCAGCCATTGGCTGATTGACGACTACTACGACCCGGACCCGCGCGCGCGAGACAAGACCTACTGCAAGCGGGGCGCGTTTCTGCCTGAGGTGGATTTCGATCCCGTGGAGTGGGGCGTGCCGCCGTCGATCCTACCGTCGACCGACACCAACCAGCTTCTCGCGCTCATCGTGGCGCAACAGGTGCTGGAAGACGCGTGCGGCGGTTCGTGGAAGGATCTGCCGCGCGACCGCGTGAGCGTGATCCTGGGCGTGACCTCGGCGGAGGAGCTGCTCGGCTCCATGGTCAGCCGGCTGCAGCGACCGGTATGGGTCAAGGCCCTGCGCGAGATG
>PMLB01000284.1:2735-2915 GCA_003158735.1 Myxococcales bacterium
GAACGACATCTTCATGTACATCTGTTTCAGCAAGACGCCGGCGCTGTCGCCGACCGGCGATTGCCGGCCATTCTCGGATGGCGCGGACGGCACCTTGCTGGGCGAGGGCATCGGCATGGTGGCGCTCAAGCGCCTGGCCGACGCCGAGCGCGACGGGGATCGCATCTACGCCGTGGTGGC
>PMLB01000028.1:0-1032 GCA_003158735.1 Myxococcales bacterium
CGAGGTCCGCATGAAGCAGGGGGAAGGCAAGGCGCGCATCATAGGCGGCCCGGTCACCTATGGCCTCACCATCCCCGCCGACGCACCCCATGCCGCCGAGGCGCGGCGTTTCGTCGCCATGCTGCTCGGCGAGGATGGCCGGCGCCTGCTTGAGAGGCGCGGCTTTCGTCCGGCCAAGCCGGTATGGTGCAGCCCATGCACTATGCTTCCCGAGGAGCTAAGCTCCTTCCTGGTAGCGAAACCGTGAAGTTGGCAACCAAGCAGACCGGGGCCGCCATCGTNNGTGTTTCACGCTGCGGCTGCGACCTTGGCCCGGCGGTCGGCCGGCGCGGTGGGGCTCTTTCTCGTCGGCTATTTCGTTCTCTTCCTGCTCGTGCTGGTGTTGCTCGGCAAGACGCCGCTCTTCATCCTGCTGGTGGTGGCCTACGCCAGCCTGTTTGCCGCGCCGGTCTTGCTGGGGTTCTTTGCCATCTTCGTGCTGTCGTTCGTGCTCCTCCAGCCGTATGCCTTCGAAACCTTCATCCCGCTGGNNCTTTGGCGCGTGCGTCGAGTGACCTCGCGCTTTGCGCGTGTCTGCCTGGGCGGTGGGCTGGTGGCCTTCGGCATCGTGCTGTTCCCGCTCATTCACCTGGCGACCGAGGACTCGGTGCAGACTCTGTGGCGCACCTTCGTCCGTCCGGAGGTGCGCGAGGCCTTGTGGATGAGCCTGGTGTCGTCCACCCTGGCCACCCTGGTGGTGGGGCTGTGGGGCATTCCGCTGGCCTATGCCCTGGCCCGGGTGAACTTTCCGGGCAAGCGTTGGGTCGAGTCGCTGGTAGACGTGCCCATCCTGGTGCCGCAATCGGTGGCGGGCGTGGCGCTCATAGTATTGCTCGGCCCGGGCAGCATCCTGGGCGGGGTTCTGGAATCCCTGCACCTGCCTATTTCAGGATCGCTCATGGGCGTGGTCATCGCCCAGGTCTTCGTCGCGTCGCCCTTCTTGGTCAAGACCACCATGACCGCCTTCGAATCGGTGCCGCTGCGCTTGGAGCT
>PMLB01000028.1:1042-3426 GCA_003158735.1 Myxococcales bacterium
TTTGCCAGCTCGCCGGTCACCGCGCCGGTGCTGGTGCATACCGAGTTTCTGCGCGCAGGCGTTTCGGAGAGTCGACCCATCGCCGTGCTGCTGCTCGTGATCTGTCTGTGGGTGTTTGTTGTTCTGCAATTCGGGCAGTCCCTCATGCCCTTTGCCTTGCGCGGGCCGCGCCGGGAGCGTCGTCCATGATCGAAGTCCAGCACCTGGGCTGCCATTTTGGCGATTTCGCCCTCAACGATGT
Organism: Myxococcales bacterium; assembly: GCA_003158735.1. GTDB lineage: Bacteria > Myxococcota_A > Polyangia > Fen-1088 > Fen-1088 > Fen-1137. The sequence goes on from PMLB01000028.1 coordinate 1,284, forward strand.
GTCTCTGCGCATCGGCAAGGGGGAGTACTGGGCGCTACTCGGCCCCAGCGGCTGCGGCAAGTCGGTGCTGCTGCAGACTATTGCCGGCTTCTTTCCGCCCACGGCTGGCCGGATTTTGGTCGACGGTCGCGACATCACGGCGCAGGCGCCTGAGCAGCGCAATATCGGCCTCGTGTTCCAGCAGGCGGCGCTGTTTCCGCACCTGTCCGTGCGTGGCAACATCGAATATGGCCTGCGCGCCCGCCGGGTGCCTGCAGCCGAAGGGCGTCGAACCGTCGACGAATTGGTCGAGCGTCTGGGACTGGCCGCGGTGCTGGCCCGGCCGGTCGCCACCCTGAGCGGCGGTGAAGCGCAGCGGGTGGCTATCGCGCGCGCGCTGGCCGTGCGGCCGGTGCTTCTCTTGCTGGATGAGCCGCTCAGCTCGCTCGACCACAATGCAAGGCTGGAGCTGCAAGCCGAGCTGGCACGCTGGCACAAGGAGCTTGATCTGACCACGCTGCACGTGACCCACAGCCGCGACGAGGCAGCCGCGCTGGGCGATTTTCTGGCCGTGATGCTGGGCGGACGCATTGTCCAGACTGGCACCTTGGCCGAATTGCGCGCGAGGCCGCGCTGTCCCTTCGTNNTGTTGTCCCTGCGAGGCAATCGACGAAAAAGCGGAGGGCTAGTGGCGATCTTCGCCCGCGAACCCACTGACGCGGCTCGGGCGTGTCAGACTTCTCGGCAGTTCGTCCGTTTGTGACGCCACATGCAGCCNNCGACGCCAGCTCATCCGTCGTTTCGTGCAGTTAGGGTCGTTCCTGGTCTTCTACTACGTCGTCTACTCGTGCCTGGGTGTGTTCGGTCTGATTCGCAACGGTCTTTATGGGATGACTTTGCTTGGCTCGGCATATTCCGAGTCGTTCTACTGGCTGGCGCTTCCGGTCGTGATCATCTCGGTCACGCTGCTGCACGGAACTGTCTTCTGCGGCTGGATATGCCCCACCGGAAGCGTGCAGGATCTTGCCGGCTGGCTGCGCAAGCGATTTCCCCGTCGCAAACAGCGGCTCACTCGCGGCAAGCTCATCGGGTTGGCGGTTTTCATTGTGGGTTTCCTCGTGCTGTTGGTTTGGCTGGGGTCAAAGAAGCAGTTGCTCATCGAGGACTCCAGCGTGCACTGGNNACTGCCGTGTCGCACCTGGTGGTGACCTCGCCGGTGCACTTCGCCTTCACCGCGCGCGACGACAAAGCGTCCGCGCTCACCACGCTGGTGATCCTGGTGTCGGCGCTTTTCGTGCTGCGTCCCTGGTGCCGGTATCTCTGTCCCTGGGGCTACCTGATGGGCTTTCTGCACCGCTTTTCGCGCCTGCGCATCCAGCANNGAATGGCGTGGTTCGCTTGGACCAGTGCCAGTTCTGTTACTCCTGCGTGGATTCTTGCCCCAACGGCGGGTTGCGCGTGGTCGATATGTGGAGTCAGCAAGCCGAGAAGTCTGCGCTTCCGGCAAAGAAGGCAGAGGATCCCGCGTGAGGGNNGCCCAGAACACAGCGGCCATCGAGATCGACGCGCCGGCGAGCGAGCTACCCCGGGCCTGGAGTTTCGACGGCAGCGGCCGAGTGTGGGGCTACGAGCCAGGCATGACCGTGTGGTCGTCGCCGGCCTTGGCTTCGGTCGAGGGGCGGGCTCTGCTGGCCGTGGGCAACTACGACCACAACCTTTACGCGCTCGACGCCGCCACGGGCGAGCGGCTGTGGACTTTCACCACCGGCGGGCCGGTGTACGCCGCGCCGGTATTCTTCCGCGAGGGCGACCGCATGCTTCTGCTTGCGGCTTCGACCGATCGCCTAGTCTACGCGATCGACGCGAGCAACGGTCGGCAGGTATGGGTTCATTCGGTCGAGGACTACCGGCCCACCTTGGGCGGCGCTCGCCTGGCCGCGCCTTGCGTGGGTGGAACCGGGGACACCGACAACGCAGTTTTCGTGGCCTACTGGGTTTGGGATCGCTCCCTGGCCAACAGTCTACAGAAGAGCGGCGTGCTGGCTCTGGGTTTGGCCGACGGCAAGCCACTGTGGCGCCAGGAGTTGGGAGACAACGATCTCAGTGCGCCCATATTCGTGCGCACGGCCGGTCACGGGCGGCTTTTTCTCGGCTCGGCCAACGG
>PMLB01000157.1 GCA_003158735.1 Myxococcales bacterium
TCCGCCACAATCGATTCCGGTTTCGCCGGGATCTTGTACGCCATTGGCACAAAGGGCTGCCGTGCTCGCGGTCCCTGACGAGCCGCCCGAGCTCGTGGTCACACCACCTGAGGTCATCGAGCCCCCACTGGCCGCCGATGTCCCGCCAGTGTTGGCACCTGCGCTGGCGCTGCTGCCGCCAGAGCTCGTCGTGGTTCCACCGGATTCGCCTGCGGAACTGCCGCCAATACTCGTCGTGATTCCGCCGGTGCTGCCAGTCATGCCGCCGCCGCTGGTCATCGTGGTTCCGCCTTTGGCCCCGCCACTCGACCCAGATCCTGAACCGCCGGCGGAAGTCGCCGACTTGCCTCCAGCCGAGGAATTGCCGCCTGGTCCCGAGCCGGGCGTCGTTGGTTTGCAAGAGCAGCTCCACAGAACGACACCGCACAAGACTAGTTTGGGCCAAGGCGCACTTCGCATGTTCTGCCTAGCTTATCCTAGGATGAGCGATCACGTCACGGATCGATGCATGCGCAGACGGAGCGTGGAACGCAACCTGGCGTTCAGTCCCACGCCGGTCGCCGAGAGGACGGACCGGCCTACCGCGATCGCCGACGCGGCGGCTGCGCGTGCTGCGCAGGCGTTTGCGGAAGTGCCCGGCTGATGAGTGGGAACCGCTCGGGGTGCTCGATAGATGCGAGCGAGAGATCGATATCGAGGTCGGTTGGACGGGTTGCTGGACACGCTCTGGGCCTGCCCCACTGCCCCACCCTCGGCTGCCTGATGGATGACGCCGAAGGCAAGGTGGTCACCGTCGAGCACCAGCGCAACTTCTGCGCCCGCTGCCGCCAACAAGCTACCCAGTCGGGCTGCTCCATCAAGGAACCGGTTGGACTGCCGTGGTGATCGAATAGAATGGCGCCAGGAGAACCATCCATGAGCATCGTCGACACTCAAGCTTGGAAGAAGTTGCAACAGCACCAGGGCACCCTGGCGAAGAGGACCATGCGCGAGCTGTTCGCCGAGGACAAGACGCGCTTCCAGCGCTTCTCGCTGCGCCTCGGAGATCTGCTTCTCGACTACTCGAAGAACCGCATCACCAGCGAAACCATGGCGTTGCTGTGCGAGCTGGCGCGCGCCGCGGGCGTGGAATCCATGCGCGACAAGATGTTCGCGGGCGAGCCTATCAACCTGACCGAGGGCCGGGCGGTGCTGCACGTGGCCCTGCGCAACCTGTCGTCGCGACCCATTTTAGTGGCTGGCCAGGACGTGATGCCCGAGGTGCGCGCGGCCTTGGACCACATGCGCGTCTTTAGCGAGTCGGTGCGCAGTGGCGCCTGGACCGGCTGCACGGGCAAGGCCATCCGCGCGGTGGTCAACATCGGCATCGGCGGCTCGGATCTCGGGCCGGTCATGGTGTGCGAGGCGCTGCGGCCCTATCGTCGCGACGATCTCGATTTTCACTTCGTGTCCAACGTGGACGGCTCGCACGTGGCCGAGGCACTCAAGCGGGTGAACCCCGAGACCACGCTGTTTCTGGTGGCATCCAAGACCTTCACTACGCAGGAGACCATGGCCAATGCGCACAGCGCGCGCGCCTGGTTTCTACGGCACGCGAAAGACGAGCGTCACATCGCCAAGCATTTCGTCGCGCTGTCGACCAATGCTGAGGAAGTCACCAAGTTCGGCATCGCGCCTGAAAACATGTTTGTGTTTTGGGATTGGGTTGGCGGCCGCTACTCGCTCTGGTCGTCGATTGGATTGTCGATCGCGCTGGGCATCGGCTTCGACAACTTTCGCGCCTTGCTGGAAGGCGCGCACGAGATCGACGAGCACTTCCGAACCGCGTCTCTAGAAGAGAATCTGCCGGTCACGCTGGCCTTGCTGGGTGTCTGGTACAACAACTTCTTCCACGCCGAGACCCACGCCATCCTGCCCTACGATCAATACCTGTCGCGTTTTCCTGCTTACTTCCAGCAGGGCGACATGGAATCCAACGGCAAACGGGTCACCCGCGACGGCCAGGTGGTGAACTACCAGACCGGCCCGGTGATCTGGGGCGAGCCCGGCACCAATGGCCAGCACGCCTTCTATCAATTGTTGCACCAGGGAACCAAGCTGGTGCCCTGCGATTTTCTTGCCTCAGTGGAAACCCACAATCCAATTGGCGAGCATCACACGTTGCTGCTGGCGAACTACCTGGCGCAAACTGAGGCGCTGATGCAAGGCCGCAGCGAGGCCGAAGCGCGCGCCGAGCTGGAGGCCGCGGGCCTCAAGGGCGAGGCCCTGGCTGCGCTCTTGCCCCACAAGGTATTCCCCGGCAATCGGCCCAGCAACTCGATGTTGTACCAAAAGCTCGATCCGCGCACACTGGGCAAGCTGATCGCGCTCTACGAGCACAAGATCTTTGTCCAAGGGATCATCTGGAATGTGAACTCCTACGACCAGTGGGGCGTGGAACTGGGCAAGAAGCTGGCCAGCGCCATCCTGCCCGAGCTGCGCGCGTCCGGCGACGTGACCGCGCACGATTCGTCCACCAATGGCTTGCTCGACGAGATCAAGCGACGACGGTCGCGCTAGCCCCGGGTCGGCCAATGAGCGCTCTCACTTTGGCACGCGCACAGTTCGCGTTGACCGTGATGGTGCACTACCTGTATCCGGTGCTCACCATGGGTCTGGGCGTGGTGCTGGTCATCGTGGCCAGCCTGCGCCTGCGTCGGCCCGATGAGACCTACGACCGCATGGCGCGCTTCTGGACCCACATCTTCGGCGTGGTCTTTGCCGGCGGTGTGGCCACCGGCGTGGTCATGGAATTCGAGTTCGGCACCAACTGGGCCAGCTATTCTCGCTTCGTGGGCGACATCTTTGGCGCGCCGCTGGCGGCCGAGGCACTCATCGCGTTTTTCCTGGAGTCCTCGTTCCTCAGCATCCTGGTCTTCGGCGAAAAGCGCGTATCCCGTCGCATGCACTGGTTTGCCACTCTCATGGTCGCTCTGGGTGCGACCCTGTCTGCCTTCTGGATCGTGGCGGCCAATTCCTGGCAGCAGACGCCCGCTGGCTTCCACATCGTGCACGGACGCGCGGAGCTGACCGACTTCGCCGCCGCAGTGTTCAACCCGTCGACGCTCTTGCGTTTCTCGCACGCCGTGCTGGGCTCGTGGGTCACGGCCGCGGTGTTCGTCGCCTCGCTCAGTTCGTATTATCTTGTGCGCGGCCGGCACCAGGAGTTCTCCCGGCGCTCACTGCGACTGGCCCTCTTGTTTGGCTTGGTCTCACTGGCAGCCGAGGTCGTGGTGGGCGATGCCCACACCCGTCAGGTTGCTCATATGCAGCCGGAGAAATTCGCGGCTATTGAGGTCCTGCACCACACGCAGACGGGTGCGCCCTTGGCCGTGGTGGGCCAACCTCTGCCCGAGGTGCTCCTGCCCAAGCTGCTGTCGTTCATGACCTACTTCGACTTCAACGCCCGGGTCACCGGCCTGGACGCCTTTGCGCCCGAGGATCGGCCGCCGGTGACCGCGACCGCGATGTCGTTTCACGCCATGTTGTGGTTGGGCTTGGGTCTGGGCGTGGTGTTGGCGCTGGGTGTGTTCCTTTGGTGGCGTGGCCGCCTGTTCGTGTCGCGACGATATCTCAGGGTTCTGTCCTATTGCCTGCCGATTCCCTTTGCGGTGAACGAGGTCGGCTGGGTCACGGCTGAAATCGGGCGGCAGCCGTGGAGCGTGTATCACCTGCTGCGCACTGAGGACGCCTTTTCTCACTCGGTGCCGGCGGCGCAGGTAGCCATCTCGCTGCTGATGTTCGTGATCATCTACATCGGACTTCTGGGCCTGACTCTGCATCTGGTACGCAAGCGGGTGCTGCAAGGGCCAGGGCAGGGCGCCGAGGAAGTGCCGTCATGATCTTGGACCTGACTTGGTTCGTGCTGGTGGTGGTGCTGGTGGCGGGCTACGCGATTCTCGACGGGTTTGATTTGGGCGTGGGTTTCTTGCATCTCTTGGTTCCGCGTTCCGAGGAAGAGCGCCGCTTGTCCTTGGCCAGCGTGGCGCCTGTGTGGGACGGCAACGAGGTGTGGCTGCTGACCGCGGGCGGCGCCCTGTTCGCCGCTTTCCCGCCAGTGTACGCCACGGTGTTCTCCGGATTCTATCTGGCCATGATGCTGGTGCTGTTGGGTCTCATCGTGCGCGCGGTTTCCATCGAGGCGCGCAACCGAGGGACCTCGCCGGCTTGGCGCCGCTTCTTCGACCGCAGTTTTGTCGCCGGCAGCACGCTGGTGGCGCTGCTGCTGGGTGTGGCTGTGGGCAATCTAATGTGCGGGCTGCCTCTCGATGCCAACGGAGAATACGCGGGAAGTTTTGCGGACTTGCTCAATCCTTTCCCGCTATTCATTGGGGCGACCACGCTGGCCATGTTCGC
>PMLB01000436.1 GCA_003158735.1 Myxococcales bacterium
CGACGACGCCAAGGGCCGCAACACCCTGGTGAACACGGCGGCCATGCGCGATGATTTCCCCACGGCGAAATATTTCCGCGAGCTGCGCTTTGACGGGCTGAATGTCGCGGCCCTGGCTGCCTATGCCGACAACACCCCGGGCTTCACCACCGACCGTCTGGCCAACCTGCGCGTGCGCGACCTCGGCAACAATCAGATGCGCCCGGGCAGCGAGTTGAACGACGAGATGCTCAAGGTGCGCGCGCGCTTTTCCCCGGAGCGCTGGCAGGAATTCAAACGCGACATGAAGTACTTCTCCGATACAATGGGCGAGGCAGACTTTCTCGCCAGCCTGCAGGATCGTGGGGGCGACGCTACGCTCGCGTGGCTTGTGCCTGCCCATCTGCTCCTCGGCCACCTGTCCGCCAGCGAAGCCACTCTGACTGCCACCGCGCTCATCGATCCTTTGCTCATCCTGCTGCTCTTCTTCGTCATCGCGCGCACCTTCGGACTGCGCGTGATGCTGTACCTGGCGGTGTTGTGGGGCACCAGCGACTTTTCCGTCTTCGGTACCAACCTGCTGGGCGCGACCTTGCGCCAGGATTGGCTGGTGGCACTTGGATTGGGCGTCTGTGCCCTGAAATCAGGGCGCTCGCTTTGGGGTGGCGTGCTCCTGGCCTACGCGGCCTTGGTGCGCGTGTTCCCCAGCGAAGCGGCGCTGTTCCTGGCTGTGCCCATCGTGTGGTTTGCCGTCGAGCAATGGCGCGAGCACCGGCGCCTGCCCCGTCTGGCAGACGTGCGCACAGCCCAACGTCCGGCCGTGCGCGCGCTGGGCGGAGCTGTCGTGTGCGTCGCGGGCGCGCTGGTGCTCATCTTGGCCCTGTTTGGCGCCAAGGACACCTGGGGCGCCTGGCACCAGAAGACCGAGATCCTCGAGAGCGGCCCCAGCGCCAACAACGTGGGCATGCGCAACATTGTGTCATTCAGTGGCGAGTATTCAGCCGCGGGTCTTGGCCGCAAGAACGTCATCGATCTGTGGCCCGAATGGGAACGCTTGCAGCGCGCGACCTTCTCGGCGCGCCAGCCGCTGTACTATCTGGCCTTCCTGCTCGCGGCCGCACTGGCGCTGATCGCGTGCCGGGGCCGCAGCCTGGAGCAGGTTTGCCTCATCGGGCTTTTGTTGGTGCCGTTCTATTCTTGTCCACCCAACATCTATCTGCATTTCGTGTTTCTCTTGCCGCTGATCGTGGCGGTGGCTGGAGCAGAAGCCGAACGCGACCGCAACTTCGCGGCGGCTGTGGTGCTGCTCGCGCTCTTGGCCGTGTGCCAGGCTTTCACCGCGGCCGAGCAGTGGAATGACTTGCGCTACACCGACCAGAGCATCCTGCTCCTCATCGCGTTCGGGATGATCCTCATCCACCTGGCGCGCCAGTCCTGGCTTGCAGCGCCCTTGTGGAAAAAGGAAGAGGAGAGCAAGGCGGAGGGGTAGGCACCCTGAGTTGGTCAAGTTGACCAACTCAGCGGTGGATGCCATGCTTACATCCAAAACCATGGCCAAGACGGTGAACCTGTACGAGGCAAAGACGCATCTTTCCGCGCTGGTAGACCGCGCTGCCGACGGTGAGGAAATCGTCATTGCCAAGGCCGGCAAACCGCGAGCCCGCTTGCTGCCGGTGGCTTCGGCGCAGAGGCGCCGTCGACCTGGGGGTGGCAAGGGCAAAGTCTGGGTCGCGGCTGATTTCGATGCGCCGCTGCCGCCCGATGTGCTGGCCGTGTTCACGGGCCGCTAGACGTGCGCCTGCTCCTCGACACCCACGCGTTCCTGTGGTGGTGGCAAGGCAGCGCCAAGATCGATGCTCGCACCAGGACTGCCATTGCCGGGGCGGATATCGTACTGGTCAGTGCGGCCTCGGCTTGGGAGATGGCAATCAAGAGCGCGCTGGGAAGGCTGCGTTTTTCCGGCAGCATCGCCCATGCGGTCGAAGCCTGTGGCTTCACCCAGCTGGGCGTGGACTTCGAACACATCGAGGCGCTGCGCAACCTGCCCTTGCACCACAACGATCCCTTTGATCGCCTCTTGCTCGCGCAAGCCATGGTCGAACACGCCACCCTGATCACACACGACCGCGCACTCGCGCCCTACGGGGTGCCGACGCTGTGGTTCTGAAATCGCGTCGTCAAGGCGAGCGGAGCTCGCCTCTACGCGTTTGCACAACATCACTTGCGCCCGACCTTCTCAGGCCCGATCCTGGGGCCATGCAGATCCCCATCGTTCGGCTGGCGCTTGGCGATGCCGAGGTCGAGGCAGCCAGTCGGGTCATTCGCTCGGGCTGGGTGGCCCAGGGCCCGGAGGTAGCGGCCTTTGAACGCGAATTTGCGGCGGCCGCGGGCGCGCCCCATGCGGTAGCGGTGTCCAATTGCACGGTGGCGCTGGAGCTGGCCCTGCGTGTGGCGGGCGTGGGGCCAGACGACGACGTGGCCACGGTCAGCCACAGCTTCATTGCCACCGCCAATGCGGTGGTGGCAGTCGGGGCGCGCCCCCTCTTCGTCGACATCCAGCCCCACACCTACAGCATGGACCCGGACGCGCTCGCCCGCGCCATCACCCCGCGCACGCGTGCCATCTTGTGTGTGCACCAAATCGGCTTCTCTTGCGACCTCCCCGCCATCCTGGCCATCGCGCGGTCGCGCGGCTTGCCGGTCATCGAAGACGCCGCCTGTGCCATCGGCAGCGAGATCCGTATCGACGGCAACTGGCAGCGCATCGGCCAGCCCCACGGTCTGCTGGCCTGCTTCTCATTTCATCCGCGCAAGCTGATCACCACCGGTGACGGCGGGATGATCACGACGTCAGACTCTGCGCTGGCCGAGCACCTGCGTTCGTTGCGCCAGCACGCCATGTCACAAACATGGGACCCTCAGAGGGTCCCATCACCTCCCGCGATGGGAAGCGGCGAGCAAAGCCCGCCGCCTCCCACGCGACTACCCTGCACGGCTCGCCATGAGAGCAGCCACGTGACGTTGGAGAGCTTCTCCGAGCCGGCCTTCAATTTTCGCATGACCGACTTGCAGGCCGCGGTGGGCCGGCCACAGTTGGCGCGCCTGCCCGCCATCATCGCCGAGCGCCGCGCGCTCGCGGCTCGCTACACTGAGGCGCTGGTCGACCACCCCTTGCTGGCTCCGCCGAGCGAACCGGCTTGGATGCGAAGCAACTGGCAGAGCTATCCCGTCACTCTGCGAACCGGCGGACACATATCGCAGGTCGAAATCATGCAGTTCCTGCTCGACCGCGGCGTGGCCAGCCGGCGCGGTATCGGCAACGCCCACAGCGAACCCGCCTACTCCAAATGCGCATGGTCCTGTGGTCCAGAACCATGCGATCCCGCAGCCCACGCGGCCGGCCACTGCTTGCGCTTGCCAGTCTCGGAACGCGCCCGCGACTACACCATCCTGCTGCCCCTGTTCCACTGCATGTCGCCCGCGGAGCAGGACTACGTCGTGGCCACCCTGCGCGCCTTGCCGGGGTGACTGGGATTCGGAGCAGGGGCCCGGGGCACAGACCGTGGCGAACGTGGGGGCCGTGACGGGGCCCTGTCAAGATGAGGTTCAGCGTTTCGGATGGGTCAGAGGTTCATACCCGGTAAAAACTCCTGTGCTTCATCGGTCCAGCCGGATCGTGTTCGGGACTGGATATTTTCTGTACGATAGGGCATGTGAGATTGCCATGAGCACAACACGCGAACGCTACGATGCCTTGCGCGCCCTCGGTCTCAAGCTGGATCTGACCCGTGGGCAGCCCGGTGATGACAACTTCGACATCTCGAACTCGATGCTGACCATCTTGGACGACAAGTCGCTGGTCACGCCGAGCGGCGTGGCCTTGCGCAACTATCCCGGCAGCATCGCAGGCATCAAGGAAGCGCGCGAGCTGTTCGCGCCCGTGCTTGGCGTGCAGCCCGACGAGATCATCGTTGGCAACAACGCCAGCCTGGCCTTGGAGGGCAACGTGCTGATGTGGGCCTTGCTCCGCGGCGTGCCGAACAGCGTGGCGCCATGGTGCAAGGGCGACGTGAAATTCATCGTGACCGTGCCTGGCTACGACCGGCACTTCCTGATGCTGGAGCGGCTGGGCATTTCCATGGTCACCGTCGGCATGAACGCGAACGGGCCGGACATCGCGGCCATCGAGAAGTTGGTGGCGTCGGACCCAAGCGTGAAGGGGATGCTCTACGTGCCCACCTACAGCAACCCAACCGGCGACACCACTTCGCAAGCGGTGGCCGATCGCTTGGGTGCCATGAAGACCGTGGCGCCGGATTTCACCATCTTCGCCGACGACGCNNGGCGCCGGCGTCAGTTTCCTCGCGGGCAGCAAGCAGACCATAGCGTGGATCAGCGAGCTGATGGGCACGCAGATGATCACACCCAACAAGGTCGAGCAGTACCGGCACGTGCTCTTCCTCAGCCGCTACCCCGGTGGCATCGCCGGCGTGATGAAGGCGCACGCCAAGCTGCTGGCGCCAAAATTTGCGGCGGTCGAGGACGTCTTGTCCAAAGAGCTCGGCGGCAAGGGCCTGGCGCGCTGGACGAAGCCCAAGGGCGGCTACTTCGTCAGCCTCGACACCGAGAAGTCCGTGGCGAGCAAGGTCGTGCAACTGGCCAAAGACGNNCGTATCTCGCCCACGCGCCCGCCGCTCGACCAGGTCCGCAAGGCCATGGAAGTGGTCGCGGTCTGCGTGGCGCTCGCGTCCGAATAGGGACGGCCCATGAAGGGCCGCCCACCCGACCACCCGACCAGCTAGCCGTTGGTTCGCAGCCGTCGTACACTGCGCTCCTCATGCTCGACATCCGACTCATCAGAGAAACGCCCGACGAGGTGCGCGCGGGTTTTGCCAAGCTGGGCTCAGACGTGGACCTGGACGCGGTGCTGACGCTCGACCAGACCGTGCGCAAGCTGAAGAACGATTCCCAGACCTTACAGGCCGACCAGAACCGCCTGTCGCGCGAGATCGGCAAGGCGCCCACGCCGGCGGCCCGCGAAGAAGCCAAGGCCAAGGCCGCGGCGCTCAAGCAGAACATTGAATCGCTGGCCGCTGAGCTGGCCCGGCAGGAACAAGCTCTCGAAGAGAAGTTGCTTGAGCTGCCCAACCTGCCCCACCCTTCGGTTCCCGTCGGAAAAGACGACAGCGAAAACCGCGTGGTGCGCGAAGAAGGCGTCAAGCGCAGTTTCGCCTTCACGCCCCAGCCGCACTGGGATTCGGGCCCGCGCTGGGGCATCCTGGACTTCGACCGGGGCGTGAAGATCTCCGGGTCGCGCTTCTACATCCTCAAGGATTGGGGCGCGCGCCTGCAGCGGGCGCTCATCAGCTTCATGCTGGACCTGCACACCAGCCGCCACGGCTACAGCGAAATCCTGCCGCCCTACATGGTCAGGCGTGAAGCCCTGGTGGGCACCGGCAACCTG
>PMLB01000256.1 GCA_003158735.1 Myxococcales bacterium
GACGTCCTCGAAGAGGTCATCAAGGATCACCCTGTCCTGCTCAACCGCGCGCCCACGCTGCACCGTTTGGGCATTCAGGCCTTTGAGCCCCTGCTCATCGAGGGCAAGGCCATTCAGCTGCACCCGCTGGTGTGTGCGGCGTTCAACGCAGACTTCGACGGTGACCAGATGGCGGTGCACGTGCCGCTGTCGCTGGAAGCCCAGATGGAAGCGCGCGTGCTCATGATGTCGACCAACAACATCTTGAGCCCCGCCAACGGACGACCGATCATTTTGCCCTCGCAGGACATCGTTTTGGGCCTGTACTGGATGACCCGCGAGCGGACTTTTGCTCGCGGCGAGTTCCGCGACGGAAAGGGAGCGGCGGCGGTTCGTGGTGTGTACTCGACCGTTGAAGAAGTGCGCATGGCGTACGACCACGGTGAGCTGGACCTGCAGGCGGCAATCAAGGTTCGCATCAGCGGCGAGCTGGTGCTGACCACGGTGGGGCGCGCCTTGCTCTACGAAATCGTCCCCAAGAAACTGCCCTTCAAGCTGGTTAATCGCGTGATGGGCAAGAAGCAACTGGGCGATCTTATCGACAGCTGCTACCGCGTGTTCGGTCAGAAGGAGACCGTACTCTTGGCCGACCGTCTGCGCCACCTTGGGTACGCCTATGCCACCAAGGCGGGTATCTCCATCTGCGTGGACGACCTGCTCATCCCGAAACGCAAGGGCGAGCTGCTGGAACAGGCTCAGAAGGACGTGCAGGAGATCGAGGAGCAGTACACCGAGGGCCTCATCACCGACGGCGAGCGCTACAACAAGGTGGTCGACATCTGGGCACAGGTTTCCGAGCAGATCGCTGAAGAGATGATGAGTGAGATCGGTGCCGAGAACGTGACCAACGAAGAAACCGGCGAGAAGAAGCGGGTGCCTTCCTTCAACCCGATCTTCATCATGGCTGATTCCGGGGCCCGTGGCTCGGCCCAGCAGATTCGGCAGCTGGCCGGAATGCGCGGACTCATGGCCAAGCCGTCAGGCGAGATCATCGAGACCCCGATCACGACGAACTTCCGCGAAGGCTTGTCCGTCCTGCAGTACTTCATTTCCACGCACGGCGCGCGCAAGGGCTTGGCCGATACCGCGCTCAAGACCGCAAACTCGGGGTATCTCACCCGCCGTCTGGTCGACGTGGCGCAGGATTGCATCATCGCCGAGTACGACTGTGGCACGTTGGAGGGCATCGAGATTGCTCCTCTGGTGGAAGGCGGCGAGATCATCGAGAAGCTCGGTGACCGCATTCTCGGCCGCGTGTCGGCCGAAGACATATTCGACCCATACACGGGCGAAGTGCTGGTGCAGGCCAACGAGGAGATCACCGAAGACAAGGTGCGCATCGTCGAGGACGCCGGCATCGACCACGTGAAGATCAGGTCCGTGCTCACCTGCGAGACCCGGCGGGGGATCTGCGTCCTGTGCTACGGCCGCGATCTGGCGCGTGGCCACATGGTCAACATCGGCGAGGCGGTAGGTGTGATCGCGGCGCAATCCATTGGTGAGCCCGGTACTCAGCTCACCATGCGCACCTTCCACATCGGCGGCGTCGGGCAGGTGCGAACCGAGCAATCCCAGCTCGAGGCGCGCTACAACGGCGTGGTTAAGTTGGAGAACGTCGAGCTGACCAAGCGTGAGAAGCACTACATCGTCATGAATCGCCACGGCGAGATCGTCATTCAAGACGAGACCGGCCGCGAGCGCGAACGCTACGGACTGACCTACGGCGCTCGCCTGCATTTTGCCGAAGGGGCCCGGGTCAAGCAGGGTGAGCTTCTTTCGGAATGGGATCCCTTCTCGGTGCCCATCCTGACCGAAGTGACCGGCGTGGTGAAGTTCGGCGACGTCATCGAGGGCGTCACCATGGCCGAGCACATCGATGAAGTGACCGGTCTATCACGCAAGAGCATCAGCGAGTCCAAGGACGCTGACTTGCGGCCGCGCATTTCGCTCAAGGATGACGCCGGCAAGACCCTGCGCATTCCCAACTCGGAGAATGAGGCACGCTACTTCTTGCCCGTGGGCGCGACCATCGCCGTGTCCGAAGGTGATCGGGTGGAGGCGGGCGACATCGTGGCCCGTATCCCGCGCGAAACCACCAAGACCAAGGACATCACGGGTGGTTTGCCGCGCGTGGCGGAGCTGTTCGAGTCACGCAAGCCCAAGGAGCATGCCGTGATCTCCGAGATTGACGGCGTGGTCAGCTTCGGCAAAGACACCAAGGGCAAGCGCAAGGTGGTGGTGACGCCCGACAAGGGCGAAGCCAGGGAGTACCTCATCTCCAAGAGCAAGCACCTGTCGGTGCGCGAAGGCGATCCCATGCACGCGGGTGAGCCGCTCATGGATGGGGCGGCTAACCCGCACGACATCTTGCGCGTGTTGGGCGAGAAAGCCCTGGCCAAGTACTTGGTGGACGAAGTGCAGGAGGTGTATCGGCTTCAGGGCGTCAAGATCAACGACAAGCACATCGAGACCATCGTGCGGCAGATGCTCCGTCGCGTGCGCGTCATCGATGTCGGTGACACCGGCTTCCTGGTCGACGAGCACGTGGAGAAGTACATCTACGAAGAAGAAAATGATCGCGTGTCTGCTCGCAATGGGCGCCCGGCCCAGGGCGAGCCGCTCTTGCTCGGCATTACCAAGGCGTCGCTCTCCACCGAGAGCTTCATCTCCGCCTCATCGTTCCAGGAGACCACCAAGGTTCTGACCGAGGCGGCGGTGTGCGGCAAGGTCGACTATCTGCGTGGACTGAAGGAAAATGTGATCATGGGCCGGCTGATTCCGGCTGGCACGGGCTTGGGGGCCTACAAGCGGCTCACGCTCAAGATCGACGAGCCGGCAGCGGTTGAGGCACCGGCCGGTTCCCCGGAAGCACCTCCGGTTCCACCCACCGCGACCAGCGCAGGCGAATAGCGGTCGTGGGGCCCGATGAGATCCGTGGAGCCGGACCAGCGGCGGTCCCTGCGCGCTGTGGCGCGCGGCTGTACGCGGCAAGCGGGATCGGCGATAGGTCATGAAAAAAGCGTACGGTCATCGTTGACTTTGCGATCTCGATTCCTATAATGCACCCCTCCTCGGGCCCAGGACTGCCGGGTAGGATCCTGGCCCGTGTGAGCGTGGTCTGGTTTTGGAGAGAAACGAATCAAACATGCCCACCATTAGTCAGCTTGTAAGAAATGGCCGCGATGTCATGCGGCGGAAGACGGATTCGCCCGCCCTCAAGGGCTGCCCGCAGCGACGGGGGGTCTGCGTCCGTGTTTACACCACGACTCCCAAGAAGCCGAACTCGGCGCTGCGCAAGGTCGCGCGCGTCCGGCTCACCAACGGGATGGAAGTGACGACCTACATTCCGGGCGAGGGACACAACTTGCAAGAGCACTCGGTGGTCCTGATTCGTGGTGGTCGCGTCAAGGACCTGCCCGGTGTTCGCTATCACATCATCCGCGGAAGCCTGGATACATCGGGGGTGACCAACCGCCGCCAGGGCCGCTCAAAGTACGGAGCCAAGAGGCCCAAGTAGGGTCGCAATCGGGGTCGTCTACAGATGCCACGCAAAGGTGAAGTTCCCAAACGAAAGCTGTTGCCGGATCCGAAATTCACGGATCAGACGCCGGACATGCGTCGGCGTATTACCAAGTTCGTCAACACAGTGATGAGCTCGGGCAAAAAGTCCGTCGCTGAGGGGATCGTGTACGGGGCGTTCGATCTGGTGGCCGAGAAGGCAGGCGATGATCCCGTCAAGGTGTGGGACAAGGCGATGGCCAACGTGCAGCCCAAGATCGAGGTGAAGTCCCGCCGCGTGGGTGGCGCGACCTACCAAGTTCCAGTGGATGTGCGCCCGGACCGGGCCTTGGCCTTGGGCATGCGCTGGCTCATCCACTCGGCGCGCGAGCGATCCGACGGACGCACCATGCGTGAGAAGTTGGCCGCCGAGTTGCTCGATGCCTCGGCCAACAAGGGCGCCGCGGTCAAGAAGCGCGAAGATACCCACAAGATGGCTGAAGCGAACAAGGCGTTTGCACACTACCGTTGGTAGGGTCAAACATCGGATGAGGAGAAAGAAGACAGTTGGTTAGCTAAGACATAAGGAAGAGAAGATTCGGGCTCGTAGGGGGTTGAAGGGGTGGGCCGAAGCGTGGTGCTTCGGGGCATCCTTCCAGCCGACCTCGTCAGTCCGGACCAGTTCTCGACCGTTCGACCCTTCAAACTGCGGACCCTGCAGTCGTTCGAAGGCCAGACAGCCTGTCGGATGATCTGCATGAGCGCGGAGGATCAAGTTACTCGTGGTTCGGCAATTCCCCATTACTCAGACCCGGAATATCGGGATCATGGCGCATATCGATGCGGGGAAAACCACGACCACCGAGCGCATCCTGTTCTACACCGGCGTGTCGCAAACCATGGGTGAAGTCCATGACGGCACCGCGGTGATGGACTGGATGGAGCAGGAGCNNCAGGAGCGCGGCATCAGCATTACCGCGGCCGCCACAACTTGTTTTTGGCGCGAACACCGGGTCAACATCATCGACACCCCGGGCCACGTGGATTTTACCGTCGAGGTCGAGCGCTGTCTGCGCGTGCTGGATGGTGCCGTGGCGGTTTTCTGCGCCGTGGGGGGAGTGGAGGCCCAGTCGGAGACGGTGTGGCGCCAGGCCGACAAGTACCGGGTCCCGCGCATCGCCTTCATCAACAAGTGTGACCGCCGTGGGGCAGATCCGGGGCGCTGCGTGGAACAGATGCGCGCCCGAATCAAGGCCCATCCGGTGGTCACCCAGATCCCCATGGGACTGGAGGACTCGTTCGTCGGCGTGATCGATCTGGTCGCCATGCGCGCTCTCGAATGGGTGGGTGACACCACCGGCGCTGCCTTCTTGGATCGCGAAATCCCCGCGTCCCTGGTCAAGCCGGCCAAGGATGCGCGGGTGGGGATGATCGAGGCTTTGGGCGAAGTCGACGATGAGATATTTGGTCTCTACGTCGATGGTGCTGAGGTCTCGGCCCCGCGGATTCGGGCCGCCCTTCGCCGCGCCACCATTGCGGGCAAGGCTGTGCCGGTCTTGCTGGGCGCGGCTTTCAAGAACAAGGGCGTGCAGCCTTTGCTCGATGCCGTGGTCGACTACCTTCCCTCGCCAGCCGACATGCCGCCGGTGGCTGGTCATGCGCCCGACGGGGTACCCTGTCTGCGCGCCGCCTCTGACGAAGAGCCTTTCTCGGCGCTGGCGTTCAAGATCATGAGCGACGTGGTCACCGGGCCGTTGACCTACTTTCGGGTCTACTCGGGGCAAGTGGAAGCGGGTGCCACGGTGTTCAACGCCACCAAGGGAAAGCGTGAGCGGGTGGGGCGGCTGCTGCGCATGCACGCCAATCATCGCGAAGAAATCCGCCGTGTCTCTTGCGGAAACATTGCCGCGGCGGTGGGCCTGCGCACCACCACCACGGGGGACACCTTGTGCGATGTGCGGGCGCCCATTGCTTTGGAATTGATCGATTTCCCGCGTCCGACTTGCTCGGTGGCCATCGAGGCCCGTTCTGAGACCCAGCAGCAGCAGCTGACGCAAGCGTTGTCGCAACTGGCGATCGAGGATCCGACCTTCTCGGTGCGCACAGAGGCTGAAACAGGACAGACACTGATCTCAGGCATGGGAGAACTTCACCTCGAGATTATCGTCGACCGGCTGGTGCGCGAGTTCGGGGTGGAGGCCAACGTGGGGCGTCCTCAGGTTGCCTATCACGAAATGATCGCAGAGATGGCCGAGGCCGAAGGGTCTTGCATTCATCAGGTGGGCGGGCGGGGACTATTCGCACAGGTGAAGCTGAGGGTTGAGCCTTGGCCTGACGCTCGCGGCATCCTGTTCGTGAACCAGGCTTCGTCCAGCGCGGTGCCGCGCGATTTCGTGGCGGCGGTTGAGAGAGGCTCACGAACCGCGCTGGAGCGCGGAGTTCTGGGCGGCTACGGTCTTTCCGACGTGCGGGTCACTCTGCTCGATGGCAAGTACCACCCCCTCGACTCGAACGAGATGGCTTTTCAAATTGCGGCCGCACAGGCAGCATCCCAGGCAGCGCGTTGCGCCAACCCGGTCCTGTTGGAGCCCATCATGCGGCTCGATGTTCAGGTTCCCGATGAATTCGTAGGTGGGGTGCTCGGAAATCTTTCCGCCCGGCGGGGACGTGTGCTAGGCATGGACGCCCGCGGCGGGGTTCAGGAGATTTTCGCCGAGGTACCGCTAGCCACTATGTTTGGTTATTCAACAGATGTTCGTTCGCTAACCCAGGGACGAGCCACGTTCACCATGCAGTTTTTGCGCTACGCACCCGTACCTCTTCCGGTACGGGAGGCGCTGTCCACGCGATCCCGGGGTTCTTGATCAGTCTCGTCGGTAGGAGGACCTTATGGCCAAAGAAAAGTTCATACGAAACAAGCCGCACCTGAACGTAGGGACGATCGGGCACGTGGACCANNGAGCGGGAGCGCGGGATCACGATCGCTATTGCGCACGTGGAGTACGCGACGGACAAGCGGCACTACGCGCACGTAGATTGCCCCGGGCACGCGGACTACATCAAGAACATGATAACGGGGGCAGCGCAGATGGACGGGGCGATTCTGGTGGTATCAGCGCCGGACGGTCCGATGCCACAAACCCGCGAGCATATCCTTTTGGCCCGCCAAGTCGGGGTGCCTTCGATGGTTGTTTACCTGAACAAGGTAGACATGGTGGCGAAGGAAGACGCGGAGTTGTTGGACCTGGTGGAGTTGGAGCTGCGCGAGCTACTGTCGAAGTATGACTTTCCCGGGGACACGACGCCGATCGTGCGCGGTAGCGCGCTGAAGGCGTTGGAAGGGGACCAGTCGGATATCGGGGAAGGGTCAATCTGGAAGCTGATGGAAGCGTTGGACAGCTTCATCCCGGAGCCGAAGCGCGAGATCGACAAGCCATTTCTGATGCCGGTAGAGGACGTGTTCACGATATCGGGACGCGGGACGGTGGTGACGGGGCGAGTGGAGCGCGGGATCGTGAAGGTTGGGGAAGAAGTGGAGATTGTGGGATTCAAGGACACGCAAAAGACGGTGGTAACCGGGGTGGAGATGTTCCGGAAGCTGTTGGATGAGGGGCGGGCGGGGGACAACATCGGGGCGTTACTGCGCGGGACGAAGCGTGAGGACGTGGAGCGCGGGCAAGTTTTGGCGAAGCCGGGTTCGATCACGCCGCACAAGAATTTCCGAGGAGAGATCTACATATTGAAGAAGGAAGAGGGTGGGAGGCACACGCCATTTTTCAAGGGCTATCGGCCGCAGTTTTACTTCCGGACGACGGACGTGACCGGGGAAGTGAAGTTGCCTGAGGGGACGGAGATGGTGATGCCCGGGGATAATGTGAACATGGAGATCAATCTGATCACGCCGATCGCGTGCGAAGAGAAGCTGCGTTTCGCAATTCGGGAAGGTGGCAAGACGGTTGGCTCCGGTGTCGTGACCAAGATCATCCTTGAATAGGTAGACCTGGCGGAGTTTCCCAAAGGACATTAGAAGGGGGCGCAACGTGACACCCAAAATCAGGATTCGGCTCAAGGCCTACGATCACCGCCTGCTCGATCAGTCGGCAGGTGAGATCGTGGACACCGCCAAGCGGACCGGCGCGAAGGTCGCAGGCCCCATCCCGTTGCCGACCAAGATCAACAAGTACTGCGTGCTGCGTTCGCCCCACGTCGACAAGAAGTCGCGCGAGCAGTTCGAGATCCGCACGCACAAGCGGCTGCTTGACATCCTCGACCCCACACAACAGACGCTGGACGCGCTCATGAAGCTCGACCTGTCGGCGGGCGTGGATGTCGAGATCAAGACCTGAGGAAGGCCATGCAGATCGACGTCGTCAATATGGAAGGCCAGAAAGTCGGCCAGATGGAACTGGCCGATGAGGTATTTGGCTGCAAAGTTCGCGAGAATCTCCTATGGGAGTCAGTCAAGGCGCAACGGGCCGCGCGACGCGCGGGCACCCATTCGACGCTCACGCGCGAATTCGTGCGCGGTGGTGGCCGGAAGCCCTACCGTCAGAAAGGAACCGGCAACGCGCGCCAAGGTTCTACGCGCTCACCAAACTTCGTGGGTGGCGGAAAGGTCTTCGGGCCTCACCCGCGCGACTACGAATACACCTTGCCCCGCAAGGTCAAGAAGGCGGCGCTGGCCTCGGCCCTGTCCCTGCGTGCGCAGGAGAAGAAGCTGGTCATCGTCGAGAAGCTGGTCATGGAGACGCCCAAGAGTAAGCGCATGGCCGGTGTGCTCAAGGCACTGGGCGTCGACTCGGCCGTGGTGGTCGATGGCAAGGGCAATGACAATCTGGTCAAGTCGATCCGCAACCTGACCACATTCACCTGCCTGCCGCCCGAGGGGCTCAACGTCTACGACATTCTCATGCACTCCGGTCTGGTCATCGCTAAGGACGTCGTCAAGGCGGTCGAGGCGCGTATCGTGGGCACGGGCGGTGAGGCCACGGCTTAGGAAAGGCAAGTCATGCGCTCCCCTGAAAAAATCATCAAGCGCCCGCTGCTGACCGAGAAGGGCTCCTTTCTCAAGGAGACCGGCGGTCAGCCTGAAGAGGATCTCGATCCGGAGCAGGTCCAGCCTCAGCTCTTGCTCGAAGTGGCGCGCGATGCCAACAAGATCGAAATCAAACACGCGGTCGAGAAGCTGTGGAACGTCAATGTTCTCAAGGTGCGCACTTCGATCGTGCGGGGCAAGCAGCGCAGGGTAGGCCGCCACATCGGTCGGCGCTCCAATTGGAAACGCGCACTGGTCACGCTGGCGGCCGGCCAGAAGATCGATTTCTTCGAGGGAGTCTAGTCCATGGGTCTTCGCACCATCAACCCGACAACGCCCGGTGTGCGCGGCAGGCTCGCGCCCGATTTTTCCGATCTCACACAGGGCAATCAGCCGCTCAAGGCGCTCACCGAGGCCAAGCCGTCGACCGGTGGTCGCAACCACTACGGTCGCGTGACTTCTCGCTTCCGGGGCGGTGGCCACAAGCGTCGCTTTCGCGTGGTCGATTTCCGTCGCGACAAGCTCGGCGTGCCCGCCAAGGTGGCCAGCATCGAGTACGACCCCAACCGCAGCGCACGCATCGCGCTGCTGAACTACGCGGACGGTGAAAAACGATACATCCTGTGGCCGGTCGGGCTCGCGGTGGGGGACACGGTGATTTCTTCGGCCGGCGCTGATATCAAGCCGGGAAACACTTTGCCCCTACGTAACATCCCGCTGGGAACCACCATCCACAACGTGGAATTGAAGGTGGAGGGCCGTGCCCAGATGGTTCGCTCCGCTGGTAGCGGGGCACAGCTCATGGCCAAGGAAGGGCAGTGGGGTCAGGTGCGCTTGCCCTCGGGCGAGGTTCGCCTGGTTCACCTTGATTGCCGGGCCACGGTCGGGCAACTGGGCAACGTCGAGCACAACAGCGTGCACAACGGCAAGGCCGGTCGTACTCGCTGGCTGGGGCGGCGTCCGCACAACCGCGGCGTCACCATGAATCCCGTCGATCACCCGATGGGAGGTGGCGAAGGCCGGTCGTCCGGTGGCCGTCATCCCTGCTCGCCCTGGGGCCAGCTCAGCAAGGGGCTCAAGACCCGCCAAAACAAGAGGACGGATCGCATGATCATCAAGCGCCGGGGAAAGAAGGCGTAGCCATGGCACGTTCAGTCAAGAAGGGCGCTTTCGTGGATCATCACCTGATGTCCAAGGTGATCGACATGCAGGCGCAAAAGGCCAAGAAGGTCATCAAGACCTGGTCGCGGCGTTCCACCATCATTCCCGACATGGTCGGGCTCACCTTCGCAGTACACAACGGGCGCAAGTTTCTGCCCGTGTTCGTGACCGAGAACATGGTCGGGCACAAGCTCGGTGAATTCGCGCCGACGCGCATTTTTCAAACTCACTCTGGGGATCGCAAGGCAGCCGCTGGAGCGGCCACGCCAGGCGCGCCCGCAGCTCCGGGTGCGACTGGGGCTCCAGGTGCGGCGGCGCCCGCGGCGCCTGCGGCTGAAAAGAAGTAGGAAAAGAAAGACGACGAACATGGCACACGCAGTGTTGAGACGGTTTCGGCAGTCACCGCGCAAGGTGCGCATGGTGGCTGACATGATCCGCGGGCGACAAGTGGCCGAGGCGCTGTCTATCCTCAATCTTCAGCCACGCAAGGCCGCCCGGATGTTGTCAAAGGTGCTGAGCTCCGCGGTCGCCAACGCAACCACCAACGACAAGGCCGACGCCGACGCGCTGGTGGTAACCAAGGTGAGTGTCGATCCAGGGCCGACCGAGAAACGCTGGCTGGCGCGATCTATGGGACGCGCCAACCGGATCAACCGCCGAACCTCCCACGTGACCATTGTGGTCGACGTGGCGCAGGAGTAATCGCAATGGGGCAGAAGACACATCCGGTAGGATTTCGCCTCGGTGTCGTCCGGGGCTGGAGTTCACAGTGGTATTCGGAGAAGGACTTCGCGAAGTGGCTGCATGAAGACATCCGCCTCAAGAAGTTCGTGAAGGAGAAACTGGGCCATGCCGGGGTGGCATCGGTCGAGGTCGAGCGCGCCGCCAACAAGGTGAAGATCAACATCTACACCGCGCGGCCGGGCATCGTCATTGGCAAGCGCGGCGCCGGCGTCGAGACTTTGAAGAAAGAAGTCCAGTCGCTCACCTCCAACGAGGTGTTCCTCAACATCCAGGAAGTTCGCAAGGCCGAGACCAACGCGCAGCTGGTGGCAGAAAACGTCGCGACCCAGCTCGAACGTCGCGTGGCCTTCCGCCGCGCCATGAAGAAGGCGGTGCAGACCGCCATGAAGTTTGGCGCCAAGGGCATCCGTCTGGCTTGCTCTGGCCGTCTGGGCGGTGCCGAAATGGCCCGCTACGAGTGGTACCACGAGGGCCGCGTGCCTTTGCACACCCTGCGTGCGGACATTGAATACGGCTTCACCGAGGCGCACACCACCTACGGTGCCATCGGGGTGAAGTGTTGGATCTTCAAAGGCGAGGTCCTTCCGCAACGGTCGGTTCGTCTGGCCTAGGCGCAAGGAGAGGAAACCATGCTGGCACCTGATCGAGTCAAGTGGCGCAAGCAACAGAAGGGCAAGATGCGCGGCGTCTCCAAGGGCGGCGCCTTCGTGTCTTTCGGCGAATATGGATTGCAGGCCATGACCTGCGGCTTCGTGACCGCGCGCCAGATCGAGGCGGCGCGAACCGCGATCTCTCGTCACGTGAAGCGCGGCGGAAAGTTGTACGTGCGCATTTTCCCGGACAAACCGATTTCAAAGAAGCCGGCCGAAACCCGCATGGGCAAAGGCAAAGGCACCCCGGAGGAATGGGTGGCAGTGATTCGCCCCGGCCGGGTGATGTACGAGCTTGAGGGCGTCACCGAAGAGCTGGCCAAACAGGCGTTCCACTTGGCCGAGCACAAGCTGGCGGTTCGCTCGCGGGTCATCGGACGGGAGCACGCGCTATGAAAAGCAAGATTCTGGCGAAGGACCTGCGCGGCAACGATCCGGCTGAGCTGGTGCGTACGCTCAGGAAGTTGGAAGAGGATCTTCTCCAGTATCGGTTGAAGAAGAACACGAACCAGCTCGAGAACACGATGCTGGTGCGCCACACCCGACGGGACATTGCGCGGGTGAACACGGTGCTGGCCGAGCGGCAACGCTCCGTGGCTGCGCCGGCTGCCCCTGCGAAGGAGAAATAGGCCGTGGCCAATCAAGCATCCAGTCCTGCCAAGGCCGACCAGGCCGCAGCCAGCACGCGGCCCGCATCGCGGAAGCGAGAGCTGGTTGGGGTCGTGACCGGCGACAAGATGAACAAGACCCGCGTGGTGACGGTCGAGCGCCGCTTGGCCGACGCCAAGTACGGCAAGTACATGACCAAGCGTGCGAAGTACAAGGCGCACGACGAGAAAAACGAATACCGGGTGGGTGATCGCGTGGTGATTGTGGAGTCACGTCCGCTTTCGCGCCAGAAGCGCTGGCGGGTGGAACGGCTTGTGAAACGAGTCCAGGAAGTTTAGCCCGGCCTGCAGCCAAGAAACGGACGACAGGTTCAGATCATGGTCCAGACGACGACAACTCTCGATGTGGCCGACAACTCGGGTGCAAAGAAGATCATGTGCATCCGGGTGTTGGGTGGCACCAAACGCAAGTACGCTTCCTTGGGTGACATAATCATCGTGTCCATCAAAGAAGCCATTCCCAACGCCAAAGTGAAGAAGGGCGAAGTGGCTCGGGCGGTCATCGTGCGCACCAAGAAAGAGGTGTCGCGTCCGGATGGTTCCTACATCCGCTTCGACGCGAACTCTGCGGTTCTGGTCGACAAGGACAACGAGCCGGTGGGAACCCGCATCTTTGGGCCGGTTGCCCGCGAACTGCGCGCCAAGCGATTCATGAAGATCATCTCATTGGCCCCGGAGGTGCTGTGATGCACGTTCGCAAAGGCGACACCGTGGTCGTGATTACCGGCAAGGACAAAGGCAAACGTGGGCGCGTGCTGCGTATTCTTTCCGCCAAGGGGCGCTTGGTGGTCGAGCGAATCGCCATGGTCAAACGTCACACCAAGCCTACCCAGCGCAATCCACGTGGCGGTATCTTGGAAAAGGAAGGCACACTGGAAGCTTCGAATGTGGCGCTGTGGTGCGGGAAGTGCAGCGCCGGTCGGCGTTGCCGAGTCGACATCAAAGAGGGACAGAAGAAACGGCGCGTGTGCGTGAAGTGCGGGTCGGCAATTGAGTCGGCATAGGCACCAGGGGCAGAAGGAAAATACCGATGGCTGAGCAGAACGACAAACCCGAAAAGGCAGCAGCGGAAAAGCCTCCCAAGGGCGGCAAGCCCGTGCTGACACCCGAGCAAGAGGCGGAGGCCGCGGCCAAGAAGGCTGCGCGCGCGGCAGGCAAGGGCAAACCAGGCAAAGGCGGGGCCGCTGGCGCCGCCAAGACTGAGCTTGCCGCCGAGCGTGTCAAGCGAAGTCAACCGTCACGCCTGCGCAAGCGCTTCGAGAGCGAGCTGCGCACGAGCCTGATGGCCGAGTTGGGCCTGGTCAACGTGATGCAGACCCCCCGCATGGTCAAGATCACGGTGAACATGGGTCTGGGTGAGGCCGTCACCAATCCCAAGATCCTGGACTCGGGCGTCGCAGACTTGGCGCTCATCACCGGCCAGAAGCCAATCGTCACCAAGTCCAAGAAAGCCATCGCGGCTTTCAAGCTCAAGGGCAACCAGAAGATTGGCGCCATGGTGACCTTGCGGCGCGATAACATGTACGAGTTTTTCGATCGTCTGGTCAGCTTCGCGCTTCCACGTGTGCGCGACTTCAAGGGCGTTTCGCCCAAGGGGTTTGACGGCCGGGGCAACTACACGCTCGGGATTCGCGAAGGGAACATCTTCCCCGAGGCGAGCTTCGAGCGCGTGGAGAAATCCAAGGGTATGAACATCACCATCACCACCACCGCGCGCACGGACGAGCAAGGCCGCGCGCTGCTGCGCCACCTCGGGATGCCGTTTAGGAGCTAGCGAAAAATGGCGAAGACCGTCGACATGTTCCCCCCAACCCCCAAGTTTGCGGTTCGGCACAAGAATCGCTGCAAGCAGTGTGGCCGTTCGCGCGCCTACTATCGCAAATTCGAACTGTGTCGTATTTGTTTCCGGCTGCTCGCCCTGCGTGGCGATGTTCCCGGTGTTGTCAAGTCGAGCTGGTAGGTGCCCATGACCGATCCCATTGCTGATTTCCTTACTCGGATTCGTAACGCCATCATGGCGCGACAGGGTGACGTGATGTCTCCCTCGTCCACTCTTAGGGTGCGCCTGGCCGAGTTGCTCAAGGACGAGGGCTACATCGCTGGCTTTGACGTCCGCGACAACTTCAACGGACAGGCCGAGATCGTGGTTCGCCTGCGCTGGCCGCAGCCGGGAACCAACGCCATCACCGGCCTGCGTCGGCGCTCGCGTCCTGGGCAGCGCGTGTACGTCGGATGCGATCGGATTCCCAAGATCCGATCCGGGCTGGGCATCGCCATCCTGTCCACTTCCCACGGCCTCATGACTGATCGGACGGCCCGCAAGGCCGGGGTCGGGGGCGAACTGCTTTGTGAGGTCTGGTAGATGTCGCGCATCGGTCGCAAAGTTATTCCGGTCCCCAAGGGCGTGACCCTCAGCCAAAAAGCTGGCCAGTTCTCGGTCAAGGGGCCGAAAGGTGAATTGGTCAAGAACCTCCCTGCCGGCATCAGCATCAAGCTGGAAGCCGACAAGCTGGTTGTGTCCCGGGCGGATGACTCGCGTGACAATCGCGCGCGCCACGGCCTGGTGCGGGCGCACCTGGCCAACATGGTCAAGGGCGTGACTGAGGGCTGGACGCGCGAGTTGGAGATCAACGGCGTCGGCTATCGCGCTGAGGTCGCGGGTGACACAGTGACGTTCGCGCTGGGCTACGCGCATCCCATCGTCTTCAAGCTGCCCAAGATCATCAGCGCCAAGGTGGAGAAGAATCGCCTGACCCTGTCTTCAGCCGACAAGGATCTGCTTGGCCAGATCGCGGCCAAGGTGCGCGAGCTGCGGCCTCCCGAGCCCTACAAGGGCAAGGGCATCAAGTACGTGGAGGAAGTCATCAAGCGCAAGGTTGGCAAGGCTGCCGCAACCGGCGCCGCGGCAGGCGGGGGCTAGCCTCCAGAACCATTTTCAAGAGAAGAGCGAAGAAGAGGACTCATGGCACGCAACAACAAGATCGAAAGTCGCACGCGCCGGCAGCGCTCGCTGCGCAAGCGGATTTCGGGAACACCGGAACGGCCTCGTTTGGTGGTCTACCGCAGCGCCAAGCATATCTACGCCCAGGTGGTCGACGACTTGGCGGGCAAGACCCTGGTGGCATTCTCCGACCTGGTGGTCAAGAAGAACCCGCCGGCCGATCCGCCCAAGGGCAAGAAGAAGGATCGGGCCAAGCAGGTGGGTTCCCTGATTGCGAAGCAGTGTCTGGAGAAGGGCATCAAGCAGGTCGTGTTCGATCGTGCCGGCTATCGCTACCACGGTCGCGTTTCGTCGATTGCCGCCGGCGCGCGCGCGGCGGGTTTGAAGTTCTAGGGTCAGAGGCACTAGGAGCAAGAATGGCGATTAACTACGAAGAAGTTGGCGAGCTGGTCGACAGCGTCGTCTTCATCAACCGCGTCGCCAAGGTCGTCAAAGGCGGCCGGCGGTTCTCGTTTTCTGCGCTGGTGGTGGTCGGCGATCAGCGCGGGTATGTGGGCGCGGGCTTGGGCAAAGCCAATGAAGTTCCCGAAGCGATTCGCAAGGGCACCGAACAGGCGAAGAAGAGTTTGTTCAAGATTCCTCTGGCAGGCACCACCATCCCCCACGAAGTCAAAGGGACGTTTGGTGCGGGCACTGTTCTCTTGCGGCCCGCCAGCCCCGGCACCGGTGTAATCGCGGGCGGCGCGGTTCGCCCCGTGCTTGAGGTGGCGGGGATACAGGACATTCTCACCAAGTGCATCGGAACCTCGAATCCCCACAACGTCATCCACGCCACCATCGATGCTCTCAAGAGGCTGAGCAGCGCCAGCAGCATTGCGACCCTGCGGGGCATGCGGTTGGAAGATATTACGGCAGCGAGTTAGACCATGGCCAAGAAGCTGAGAGTCACCTTGATCCGGAGCGGCATCAACCGCCCCGAGCCGCAGAAACTAACCATCTGGCAACTGGGCTTGCGCAAGATGGGGCGCAGCGCTGTCTTGCCAGACAATCCTGCCGTGCGCGGGATGATCCGTTCCGTCGCCCACCTGGTGAAGGTCGAGGTTGCGGAGTAGACCGCAAGCGCGAGCCGAAAGGAACCTGGACAATGGGGACCACGTTACACAACTTGAAGGGACCGCGCGGCGCCACCCGGAACCGCAAACGCATCGGCCGCGGGCCAGGCTCGGGGACCGGCGAACAGTCAGGCAAGGGCGTCAAGGGTCAGAAGGCCCGCACCGGTCATCATGGCGCGCGACTCGGTTTCGAGGGCGGTCAGATGCCCATGCAGCGCCGGCTGCCCAAGAGGGGCTTCAAGAACATCTTCGCAGCCGAGACCTTCGCGGTGAATCTCCATGACATCGAGGAGCGATTCGAAGCGGGCACGGTCACGCTTAGGGAGCTGCACGGTGTGGGTCTGGTCCCGCGGCGCTGCCGTTGGGTCAAGGTGCTGGGCTCGGGAGAGTTGAGCAAGAAGTTCGTGGTGAAGGCCAACGCGTTCTCGGCCAGCGCGAAGGACAAGATCGAGAAGAAAGGCGGACGCGCCGAAGTCGTTCAAGGCTAGAAGCGTAGGTCAGAAACGGATTAATGTCGTCTTCTAGGGGGAACTAAATGGCCTCTGGCTTCCAAAATATGGGGAAGATCCCCGAGCTGCGGAGGCGCATCTTCTACACGATCGCGCTGCTCGCGATTCACCGCATCGGTGTCGTGGTGACCACCCCGGGCGTGAACGCGAGCGTCATGGCCAAGATCGTCAACCAGTCTTCGGGCAGCTTCTTGGGCCTATTCAATATGTTTTCGGGCGGCGCCTTGGAGAAGATGTCGATCTTCGCCTTGGGCATCATGCCCTACGTCAGCTCGTCGATCATTCTGCAGCTCCTGACTGTGGTCATTCCCAAGCTCGAGCAAATTCAGAAAGAGGGCGAGATGGGGCGGCGGAAAATCAACCAGTACACCCGCTACGGCTGCATCATTCTGTCGTTCATCCAGTCCTTCTTCATTGCGCGCTGGCTGGTTTCGAACAACTCCGCCTACGGCCATTTGGGCGAGGTGGTTCCCGATCCCAACTGGCACTTCTACCTCCTCACCATGTTGTCGCTCACCACGGGCACGGCTTTCATCATGTGGCTGGGCGAACAAATCACCGAGCGCGGCATCGGTAATGGCATTTCACTCATCATCTTCGCCGGCATCGTGACCGATATCCCAGACGCCCTGGCTCGTCTTTGGCTGCGCGCCAAGGACGGCAACATCACCGCGTTCTCCCTGGCCTTGATGGCGTTGATCGTGGTGGTGGTGGTGGCGATCATCATCTTCTTTGAGCGCGGCCAACGCCGCATTCCGGTCCAATACGCCAAACGGGTGGTCGGACGGAAGATGTTTGGCGGACAATCCACCCACTTGCCGCTCAAGGTCAACACCTCGGGCGTGATCCCGCCCATCTTCGCTTCGTCGATCTTGATGTTCCCACAGCAGGTCGCTTCGTTTTGGGACAATCCCTTTGCCAAGGCGTTCTCCGACGCGTTGCACCCCGGAGATTGGCGCTACAACGTGCTGTACGTCGGTCTGATCGTATTCTTCTGCTACTTCTACACGGCGGTCACTTTCAATCCCGTGGACGTGGCCGACAACATGCGCAAGTACGGTGGGTTCGTTCCTGGCATCCGTCCGGGCAAAGCTACGGCTGCCTACATCGACAAAGTCCTGACACGCATCACGGCGGGCGGCGCACTCTACGTGTCTGCCATCTGCGTGTTGCCCACGCTGCTGACCACCAACATGGGGGTTCCGTTCTACTTCGGCGGCACAGGCCTCATGATTGTCGTTGGTGTAGCTCTAGACACTGTGCAGCAGATCGAGTCCCACCTCATCACGCGCAACTACGAGGGCTTCACCGGACCCAAGGGACCGCGTATCCGCGGAAGGGGCGGACGCGTGACGGCCCCGGTAGGCGGCTAAGCTTGCGGCTTGTCAGGACTCACTCGCATGACCACAGTTCGCGCACCCAGCGCTCGCTGGGCTCGCGGGACGTCCACGAATCGCGTGGGGAGCCCGCAGACGTGAAAGGGATTCAGCTCAAGTCAGCGGCCCAGATCGCCAAGCTGCGCGAGGCGAACCTCGTGGTCGCTGAGGTGCTGAACGTTCTGGCCGCGGCCGCCGCGCCGGGCGTGAGCACGTGGGAACTCGATCAGCTCGCGGCCAGACACCTGAAGCACCTGAGAGCCGAACCGGCGTTCCTCGGGTACCGGGGCTATCCCGCGGTCCTGTGTGCCTCGGTGAACAATGCGATCGTGCACGGCATCCCACGCAAGGACGTGGTGCTCAAGCACGGCGACATCCTTTCCTTGGACTTCGGCGCCTTCAAAGACGGTTGGTGCGGTGACTCAGCGCGGACACTCGAGATAGGTCCGGTCTCGCTGGAGGCACACGCTTTGGTCGAGGCGACACGGGAATCGCTGGACAAGGCCTTGGCGCAATGCATTTCCGGGCGTCGCCTGGGGGACGTGAGTTGGGCAGTTCAGAGTCACGTCGAGGCATGTGGTTTTTCCGTCGTACGGCAGTTCGCGGGGCATGGTATAGGGCGGCACATGCACGAGCCGCCCCAGGTTCCAAACTATGGCGAAGCCGGAAAGGGACCCCGACTGATTCCGGGGATGGTTCTCGCTGTCGAGCCCATGGTGAACCAAGGCGGCCCCGACGTTGTAATCGAGGAGGATGAGTGGACTGCGGTTACCAAAGATGGTAGCCTCTCCGCCCATTTTGAGCACTCGGTGGCAATCACCGAGAACGGCCCGATGGTTTTGTCACGGGCGTGAAACGGGGCAAGGGTTCCATGAAGGTCAGAGCATCAGTGAAGAAGATCTGCGACAAGTGCAAGATTATCCGCCGTCGCGGGGTGGTGCGCGTCATTTGCGAGAATGCGCGCCACAAGCAGCGGCAAGGCTAACCAGGATGAGAGCAGGAAAGGAAAGCTCATGGCCCGTGTAGCAGGCGTCGATCTTCCGCGGAATAAGCGCATGGAGTACGCGCTGACGTACATCAACGGCATCGGGAGGACCAAGGCGCGGGAGATCCTGAAGGCCTCGTCCGTGTCGCTCGACAAGCGCAGTGATGCGTTGGACGACAACGAAACCCGCCGCATCCGTGAGGTCATCGAGCAGATGGGGTTGAAGATCGAGGGCGATTTGCAGCGTGAGATCTCGATGAATATCAAGCGCCTGATGGATCTAGGCTGTTACCGCGGGCTGCGTCACCGGCGCAGTTTGCCGGTTCACGGCCAGCGGACCAAGACCAACGCTCGGACCCGCAAGGGACCGCGCAAGGGGCAGATGATCAAGCGCAAGACGGAGGGCACGGGAGCCTAGCCGCGAATCGGTCGGTCGTTTTCGCATCAGAGGACGTCGGCCGCAACCTGAAAAGAGAGACAAGACGGACGGAACATGTCGACTGAGCAACCAGCAGCTAAACCAAAGCCCAAGGCCAAGAAGGCCAAGAAGAGCATCCAGAGCGGCATCGCGCATATCACGGCGTCGTTCAACAACACCATCGTGACCATCACCGACGTTTCAGGAAACGTGGTGTCGTGGTCATCGTCGGGCGTGAAGGGGTTCAAGGGCTCGCGCAAGTCGACGCCTTTTGCCGCCCAGCTGGCCGCCGAGGATGCGGCCCACAAGGCCATGGAGCATGGGATGAAGTCCATCAACGTCTTCATCAAGGGGCCCGGTTCGGGGCGTGAGTCGGCGCTGCGCGCGCTGGCCGCCACCGGTTTCAAGATTAATCTTATCCGCGACCTGACCCCGATTCCCCACAACGGTTGCCGGCCGCCCAAGCGGCGCCGGGTGTGATGCGTTCGTCTCCACAGTCCCAGAGTCAAGCGAAAGCACGAGGAAGGTAACCCAGCAATGGCGAAGTATTCCGGTCCGGTTTGTCGCCTCTGTCGCCGTGAGGACATGAAACTGTTCTTGAAAGGCGACCGTTGCTATACCGACAAGTGTGGCTACGAGAGGCGCGCCTATGCGCCGGGGCAGCATGGACAGGCCCGCCGCAGGAAGCTGTCCAACTATGGCTCCCAGTTGCGCGAGAAGCAGAAACTGAAGCGAATGTACGGCTTGGCGGAGCAGCAGTTCCGCGGCTACTACCACAAGGCCAACCGGATGAAGGGCGTGACAGGCGAGAATCTGCTGCAACTGCTCGAGCGCCGTCTTGACAACGTCGTGTATCGCCTGGGCTTCGCTTCCGATCATGCGGAAGCGCGCCAGCTGGTTCGCCACGGGCATTTCGTGGTCAATGGCAAGAAGGTCAACGTGCCCTCGTTCCTTTGCTGCGCCAACGACAGCGTGGCGGTCAAGGAGAAGTCCCGCAAGGTGACCCGCATCCTGGAGAACCTGGGGGCTGTCGAGCGCCGGGGCGTGCCCAAGTGGCTACAACTGGACAAGGACAGTTTTCAAGGCAAGCTGGCCACGCTGCCCGCGCGCGAGGACTTGACCATGCCCATTCGCGAGCAGCTCGTCGTAGAACTCTACTCGAAGTAGATCACCCGCCCACTCGGATATTAGATAGGAGAACAGAATGTCGACCGCGAGTTCACTAACTGTGGCGGCGTCTCAACCGGCGTTTGTTGCGAAGAATTGGCGCGATCTGATCCGCCCGCGCAAGCTGGAAGTGGATGCAGAGTCGCTGACCGATACCTACGGGAAGTTCACCTGCGAGCCATTGGAACGGGGCTTCGGCACTACCATTGGCAACGGGCTCCGTCGGGTCCTGCTGTCGTCACTGCAGGGCGCGGCCATCACAGCCATCAAGATAGAAGGCGCGGTACACGAGTTTACCTCGTTGCCTGAAGTGGCCGAAGACGTCACCGACATCGTGCTGAATCTGAAAGAGGTCATCATCCGGTCGTTGGACGGCAAGCCGCGCACCCTGCGGCTGGACAAGGACGGCGCGGGCAAGGTGACGGCACGGGACATCCAGTGTCCGGACGGGATTGAGATACTCAACCCTGACCGGCTGATCATGACCTGCTCCAAGGGCGCGAAGGTGCGCATGGAGATCGAGGTCAGCACGGGGCGCGGCTATGTGCCGGCCGAGCGCAACAAGACGCCGACCATGGGCGTAGGGACCGTCCCCATCGATTCGTTGTTCTCTCCCATCCGCAAGGTGAATTTCGCTGTCACCAACGCGCGCGTGGGCCAGCAGACTGACTACGATCGTCTGACCCTGGAAGTGTGGACCAACGGCACGGTCAAGCCCGAAGATGCGGTTGCGTTTGCCGCCAAGATTTTCAAGGACCAACTGACCATCTTCATCAACTTCCAGGAAGGCGCCGAACCCGCGCCCGAGGCCACGGTCTCCGAGGAGCAGCAGAAGCTCAACGAGAACCTATGGAAGTCGGTCGACGATCTGGAGCTTTCTGTGCGTTCGGCCAACTGCCTGCAGAATGCGAATATCCGCTGCATCGGCGAGTTGGTGCAAAAGACCGAATCGGAGATGCTGAAGACCAAGAACTTTGGGCGCAAGTCGCTCAAGGAGATCAAAGAGATCTTGGCCAGCATGGGCCTGTCCCTGGGCATGAAACTGGAAGGCTGGCCGGGAGACGGTCCGCCCAAGAAGGCCTGATCGGGGCCGACCCCACCCGCCAACTCAACCCGCTGCTAGGCGAACATGCGACACAAGAGAGCAGGACTGCACCTTTCTCGGACCCCGGCTCACCGCAAGGCTCTGTTTTCCAACCTTGTGGCGGCCCT
Source organism: Myxococcales bacterium (assembly GCA_003158735.1). Taxonomy (GTDB): domain Bacteria; phylum Myxococcota_A; class Polyangia; order Fen-1088; family Fen-1088; genus Fen-1137. Next base: position 21,516 of record PMLB01000256.1, read on the forward strand.
CCTCACCTACGAACGCATCCGGACCACGGAAGCCAAGGCCAAGGAGGTGCGCCGGCTTGCGGAGCGGGCCATCACCTGGGCGCGTCGGCTGGGCCCTGTGCTGACCAAGAAGCCCGAGAAGCGCACGGACGAGGAAAAGGCGCGTGTGGTGCACGCGATCCGTATGGCCTTGCGGGCGGTTCGCGACCGGGAGGCCGTGCTCAAGCTGTTCGAGGAAATCGGACCGCGCTACCTCACCCGGCATGGGGGCTACACCCGAATCATGAAGTTGGGGCAGCGGCCGGGAGATGCGGCGCACATGTCGCTGCTGGAGCTAATCCCAGCCGAGGGTGCGGCAGAGAAGCCTCAGCCCAAGCAAGAGAAGGGCAAGCCGAAGAAGGAGCCGGCCGAGAAGGGCAAGGCCAAGCAGGAGGCCGGGCGGTCCAAGAGCGCCGCACCCAAGGCGTCGGCACCCAAGGCCCGGGTCAAGAAGGAGTCAGTGGCCCGCTCCGCCAAGCCATCGGGCGCGACCGTCCGTCGGGCGCCTCGGGGCAGGAAAGGCGGGGGCGAGTAGGGGAATTGGTGCCAGCCCGACCTGCTTTCAACCCAGAGGGCTAGCCGGATCGCGGGTCGCGTGGGCGAGTGCGTGAGCG
>PMLB01000430.1 GCA_003158735.1 Myxococcales bacterium
CGTTCCGTGCGGCGCGAGATGGAACTGATGCGCCAGCAGGCCAACTTCCTGTCCGCGGTCACCCACGAACTGAAATCTCCGCTGGCCTCCATCCGCCTTTTCATCGAGACCCTGGAACTGCGCGATCCGCCCCCGGAAAAGCGCGCGCGCTTTCTCGCCAACATGCGCAGCGACGTGAATCGCCTGGATGGCCTGGTCAACAACATCCTGGCGGTGGCTCGGCTCGACAGTGGCCGTTTTGTGGTGCACGTGGACCGGGGCGATCTGGGCCGCGATGTGGCCGATGTGGTCGAAGCGCTTGGCCAAGATCCCGCGCAACGCCGTCTGGCTATCGATCTCGCTCTGCCGGCCGAGCCCCTGCTCGCGCGCTATGACTTGGGCGTGCTCAAGACCGTGCTGCGCAATCTACTGGACAACGCTGCCAAGTACGGCGGCGCCGAGCAGCCGGTGCACGTCACCGTGGCACGGCAGGGCGACTGGGCCGCCATCGAAGTCCGTGACCAGGGTATTGGCCTGGCCGCCGAGGAGTGCGAGAAGATCTTCCAGAAATTCTATCGCGTGGGCGAGGAGATGGTGCGCCAGACCGAAGGCACCGGCCTCGGGCTGTACCTGGCGCGCGAGCTGATACGACAACTGGGCGGCAGCCTCACCGCCGACAGCCCGGGCGTGGGCAAGGGCAGCAGTTTTCGGGTCACCTTGCCTGTCGACCGTGAGGAACAGGCATGAGCGCGCGCATCCTGGTCGTCGAGGACGAGCAGCACCTGGCTGAAGGCATCAGCGAGAACCTGCAGCTGGAAGGCTACGCCGTGGAAATCGTAGGCGACGGCGAAAGCGCGCTCCAGCGCTGGCGCTCAGGTGGCATCGACCTGGTGATCCTCGACGTCATGCTGCCTCGGCTCGACGGGTTCTCGGTGTGCAAGGCCATTCGCGACGAGGGTGGCCGCCTGCCCATCCTGTTTCTCACCGCCAAGACCTCGGACGACGACCGCGTGTACGGCCTGGAGATGGGCGGCGATGACTATCTGGGCAAGCCTTTCAACCTGCGCGAGCTGCTCCTGCGCGTGCGCGGCATGTTGCGCCGCCAAGGCTGGTACGGACAGACGATCCAGCCTGCGCGCATTGCTGACGTCACGGTCGATTTTGGCAAAGGGGAAGTCATCCAGCCCGATGGCGAGCGCAGCACGCTGGCAGAAAAGGAGGGATTGATCCTGCGCTTGTTGGTGGAACGCTCCGGCCAGGTGGTCTCGCGCGACGAGATCCTGGAACGCGTGTGGGGCTACGAGGTTTCGCCGTCCACGCGCGCCGTCGAGCACATGGTGGTGCGGCTGCGCAAGCTGATCGAGCCCGATCCCGAACGCCCGCGCTATCTGCACACCGTGCGTGGCCTGGGCTACCGTTTTTCCCCCGAGGGTGAGGCATGAGCGATCTTCGCTCCATCTCGGCCGAATTGCTGGCCCGTTACGACAGTGCCGGGCCTCGCTACACGTCGTACCCGACCGCAGTGGAGTTTCGCGAAGACTTCAAGGAGCCCGACTACCTGCGCGCCCTGGAACGCGCCGACGCGTGCGGAGCGGCTCCGCTCTCGGTCTACACCCACCTGCCTTTCTGCGAGCGACGCTGTACCTTCTGCGGTTGCCATTCCTTTGCCACCACCCGCAGAGAAGTGGCCGAGCCGTACTTGGAACACCTGCTGCGCGAAATCGACTTGGTGGCCGCGCGCCTGCCCCGGCGACGCAAGGTCGCGCAGTTTCACCTGGGCGGCGGCACGCCCACGTACTTTTCGCCGACGCAGCTCGAGCGCCTGGTGGCTGGCTTTGTCCGCCACTTCGAGTTTCTGCCCCAGGCAGAGTTGGCCGTCGAGGTCGATCCCCGCGTGACCAGCGAGGCCCATCTCGACATGCTGGCGCGCCTCGGTTTCAACCGAATCTCCATGGGCGTGCAGGACTTCTCGCCCGAGGTTCAGCAAGCCATCGGCCGCCGGCAGACGCGCGAGCAGACCACCGACTTGGTCGCGGGTGCGCGTCAGCACGGCTTTGCCGGCATCAACTTCGACCTGGTCTACGGCCTGCCCGCGCAGCGGCCCGAGTCGTTCGCCCACACCCTGGCTGAGACCGTGGCTCTGCGTCCCGATCGGGTGGCGGTCTACTCATTTGCCTACCTGCCCATGGTGCGCAGCAATCAGAAGCTGATCGACGTGCGCGCGGTTCCCGACCGAGACACCAAGTTTCAACTGCTGGCCATGGCCCGCGAGGCATTCTTGTCCGCCGGCTATCAGGCCATCGGCATGGACCACTTCGCCCTGCCCTCGGACGAGCTGGCCATGGCCCAGCGCCAGGGCCGCCTGTCACGCAACTTCATGGGCTACACCGTAAACCCTGGCGACGACACCCTCGGCTTCGGCGTGTCAGCCATCGGCGATGTGCGCGGGGCGCTGGTGCAGAACGAAAAGATGCTGGCGCCCTACTACCGCGCGCTCGACGACCGCTGTCTGCCGGTGCAGCGGGGCTACCCGCGCTCCCGCGACGACGAAATCCGCCGCGATGCCATCCTGTCGCTGATGTGCAACTTCACCGTCAGCCGTGCCAACCTGGAGGCGAAATACGGCATCGTGTTTGCCGACTACTTCCGCGAAACCCTGGCCAAGCTTGCGCCCTTTGAGAAGGACGGCATGTGCCGCCTCGACGAACAGGGCGTGCACGCCATCGGCCTGGGCCAGATCTTCGTGCGCAATCTGGCCATGTGCTTCGACGCCTATCTCACCCCACGCCAGCAGCTTGGCCGGCCGGTGTTTTCGAGCACTGTCTGAAATCGAGTTGCGCTTGGCTACTTGCCTTTGAAATCGCGAGAGACCTTCACTAGCGCTTTGATGTCATCAGGCGTGACCTTGCCCTTGAAGCCAGGCATGACCACCTTGCCTGCGGCATCCTTGGCGCCGTCGGTGATGGCTTTTTCCCAATCGGCGTCCTTGGCCGCGGCCTGCACCTTGGCGTCGGTCAAGTCCTTGATGCTGAGCTTTTTCCCCATCGCGGTCTGCGCCTTGCCATCCTTGCCGTGGCAGCCGGCACATTTCTGGGCGAAGGTTTCAGGCGCCCCAGCCATGGCGGAGGCCGAAAGCCACAAGACAAAAAGACCATTGGCGAGGAGGGCGATTGCTGTACGCATGGTTTTTCCTTTCAGCTGATTAGACGCCCCAACTCTGACTTCGCTTCAAGGAAAACGCCAGCTCGGGCTGCATCCGGCTGGAGGATGGTCTTCGCTTGGTCCTGGCTACGCTAGCTCGGCTGGCTGCTTAGCCAGCGTCGCCGCGGCCTCAGCCGGCGATTCGGCGTAGATCTCAGCATGGCCTCGCGTGGAGACGCCCACACCCATGTTGTAGCCCTCTTCGCCGTGCAGGTGGATGTCCAGGCCCTCGTGTTCTTGCTCGGCACCTACGCGCAAGCCGACGAGCGCGTCGACGAGCTTGAGCAACACCAGAGTCCCCACCACCGCATAGCCGACGCCAACCCCCACGGCGAGTACTTGCTTGCCGAAGAAAGCTGCGTTCCCGGCAAGCAGACCGTCTGCACCGGCCGGGTTCCAGGCGCGCAGCGCGAACACGCCCAGCAGAATGGTACCGACCGCGCCGCCCACCCCGTGCACGCCAAACGCGTCCAGGGTGTCGTCGTACCCGAGCTTGCCCTTGAGCATGACAGCGCCATAGCAGGCCAAACCCGCAGCAGCGCCAATGGCCAGCGCGCCCATCGGCCCGACGTAGCCTGAAGCCGGCGTCACGGTGGCCAAGCCCGCGATGAAGCCCGAGGCAAAGCCCAAGGCCGACGCCTTGCCATAGCGGGCGATGTCCACCACCAGCCACACCATGCCGCCCATGGCCGCCGCCAGTTGCGAGTTGACCAGAGCCAGCGCCGCCACGCCCGAGGCAGCCAGGGCGCTACCGCCATTGAACCCGAACCAGCCGAACCAGAGCAGACCCGCTCCCAGGAGAACCATGGTCAGGTTGTGGGGCAGAATGCGCTCGCGCGGATAGCCCAGGCGTTTGCCCAGCACCAGAGCGAACACCAGCGCCGAGCAGCCCGAGCTGACATGCACCACCACACCGCCTGCGAAATCGAGCGCGCCCAGCTTCTGCAGCCAGCCACCGTCAGCCCACATCCAGTGGACCAGTGGATCGTAGATGAAGGTGGCCCACAGCAAAGTGAAGAGAACATAGGCCGAAAACTTGAGGCGCTCGGCGAAGGCGCCCGAGATCAACGCCGGCGTGATGATGGCGAACATCATCTGATAGGCCATGAACACCAAGTGCGGGATCGTCATACCTGGCCGGGGCTCCAGGCCCACCCCGCGCAGGAACGCGAACGACAGGCCGCCGATGACGCCGCCCTGGTCGGGCCCGAAAGCCAGCGAGTAGCCGAACGCCACCCACTGCAGCGTGATCAACCCCATGGCCACGAAGCTGTGCATGTAGGTCGACAGCACGTTCTTGGGTCGCACCAAGCCGCCGTAGAACAGGGCCAGCCCAGGCACCATCAGAAGAACCATGGCAGTTGAAACCAGGAGCCACGCGGTATCGCCGGAATTCATGTCCGCAACGTTGCCAATTGTAAAATTCCAAGAAAAGTCCCTGTTGCGTCCGCAAGAGAGAATTTGCCCGGCCGAGATACCGGCGAAACCGCGGCGTGCCCGGGAATATACGCGGCAGAAACAAACCAGCCCGACGCGCGAGGTCAACGCCGTGATGGCGAGAAAGCCGGGCGCCGCGGGCAGCGTAGGGCGCTACTCGACCGCCAAGACCTCGCACAGAATCTGAGGGATCTTCGCGAAGTGGCGGTCCGTGGTGATAACCCGCAGACCGTGCTGCATGGCCGACGCGGCTATCCAGATGTCGTTGGTCGGGATGGGCGTGCCCGCAGCGCGCAGGCCATGAACGATAGCCGCGTAAAACCCCGAGGTTTCTTCGTCGACGGACGCGATGGAAACCCGCGACGATCTCAGGAAGAGGTCCAGCTCGCGTTCATTCTTGCGACGGTGGGCCCCCGCAATGAAGCCGGCCCGCAATTCGCCGAGCACGACCGGGCTAAGGACGATCTCATCGATCTTCTGAAACAGCGCCTTGACGCCCGAGTGCCCCCTGAAGAACGCCGAGTAGGCGGAGGTATCGACCAGAGTGCGAGTCACTTCCACAGTTCCGGGTCAATGGTCCGCTGCTCGCGCAACGCGCGTTCAAACTCGACCGATTCTTCGCGGCTCCAGGTGCCTGCGAGGGCGTCCAGTTCGTGATGCAGCGGCGCTACACCCCGCGGCCGCTTCTTGCCCGTCGCTTCCTCCAGCAGCGAGATGACCGCTTTGTTGGTGCTGATGCCTTCCCTCGATGATCGCTCACGAATGGTGCGCGCGACCGCAGCAGGCAGGTTTCTGACTGTGATTGCCTTCATGCTTCACCTTGCATCATTGTGCATCTCTACGAGGCGTGCTGCAACCGCGTGACGGGAGCGGCCGTGTTGACCGCCGCGGCGCACCAGGCGTACACTGAGCCCCGATGCGGGGTAGCTCCTTGGCGCGGCAGCAGCGGTTGGTTCGCTTACTCGACCAAGGTGGTGGACTGTCTGTTGTGCACGCCGCGGGCGAACTCGGCTGCACCGAGCGCACCCTCTACCGCGACCTTGTGGTCCTGCAAGAAGTCGGAGTCCCCGTCTATCAGGAACGCGAAGGCAAACGTCTGCGATGGCGTCTGGTCGACGGCCCCAAACGTCGCCTTTCCGTGACGCTGAGCTTTGCCGAGACGCTCGCGCTCACCGCCGGCCGCGATCTTCTGGCCGGGCTGGCTGGCACCTTCTTTCACGAAGCCGCCATCTCGGCCCTGGAGAAGGTGGATTGAAACTTGGGATCGCCCACACAAGCGCGTGTGCGCCGGGTGTCGCCCGGCTCCTCGGAGCCGGGCGTGGATTGAAACGGCCCCCAGAAGACCCACGCGACAATCACCAGCTGGGTCGCCTGCCCGGCTCCACAAAATCTCACGTAGAGGATGCATTTTCCCCTTGACAAGATCGCTGAACATATGTTCAGCTTGGCGTCATGTTCTCCGTCGAGGATTTGAGTCGGGAGATAGCGGATTTGGCGGCGCACATGGATGCGGCTACGCACAGGTTGCTGACGTGCATTCGGCAGTTCGACGAAGCGGGCGGGTGGTACGAACAGGGGGCGGCCTCGTGCGCAAGTTGGCTGGCCTGGCGTATTGGGCTGGACTCGGCGACTGCGCGCGAGAAGGTTCGGGTGGCGCGAGCGCTGGGCAAGTTGCCCGCAATCGACGAGGCCCTGCGCGCGGGCAAGCTGTCGTACGCGAAGGCGCGGGCGCTCACCCGCGTGGCCACGCCTGAGACCGAAGCGAAGTTGCTGGAGGTGGCCGTGGTCGCCACGGGCGCGCAGCTTGAACGTATCTGTCGGGGCTACCGCCGTGCCCTGGCCCCTGATGAAGGGTTGGCGCCCGAGGAGCGAAGTGTTCGACGGCGGGACCTGCCGGGCGGAATGGTGAGACTGGAAATCGTGCTGGCGCCTGACGAGGCGGACCTGCTCCTGCGCGCGCTCGACTGGGCGCGCGAGGTGGTGCACGAGGAGACGGACGCTTCCGCGGAAACGCAGAAGTGCAATGATGTACAAGACGTTTCCGCGGAAACGTCAGCGCCCGGCTCGACTTGGCCCTCGCGCGCGGACGGCATGGTGGCCCTGGCCGAGAATTTCCTGGCGGGCAACCCCGCGACCGGCAATGGCGGCGAGCGCTTTCAGGTCATGGTTCATGTGGACCAGGATCCGTTGGCGCCCGACGGCGTTCTTTCGGCCAGTCTGGATGACGGGACTCGCGTTTCCGCGGAAACGTTCAGGCGTGTCGCCTGCGATTGCGGCTTGGTCGCCGTGGCTGGCGACGGCGCGCAATTGAATATCGGCCGCCGCGCGCGCTCTATTCCGCCAGCAATTCGGCGGGCACTGGCTTTGCGCGACCGTGGTTGTCGCTTCCCGGGCTGCACACACACGCGTTTCCTGCACGGCCACCACATCCAGCACTGGCTAGCCGGGGGCGAGACCAGCGTCAACAATCTAGC
>PMLB01000183.1 GCA_003158735.1 Myxococcales bacterium
CGGGTCCACTGCGCAATCTGGAGGACAACCCACAACGGGTGGTGCGACAGGCGGACGGCGCTCCCGCACTGGTGGGGCCACTTCAGCCGCTGGCGGCAGCCTCGGCGGGACCGGAAGTTCGCTGCCCGCCACAGGCGGGTCGCCTTCGACCGGCGCGGGTTGTTCAGTCACGGGCCAAGCTACAGGCGACTTCCATCTGTCAACCACGGACAGCCGCGGCACCACGCGCGACTTTGAAGTTCTGGTTCCAACGACCTATCAGTCCGGTGTTCCATTGGCGCTCACATTCGTATTTCACGGCGCCGGCGGATCGGAAGGAACCGCTATTGGGTATGGGCTTCAAACCGCAACCGGCGCCTCCGGCAGCTCAATATTCGTTTTCCCGCAGGGTGTGGCCTACCAAAACTACGGAATTGGCTGGGATGAGACATGCAAGGGCTATGACGTGGCATTCTTCGACAATATGCTTGCCGCAATTCAGGCGAAATACTGTGTGGATCCCAATCGTGTGTTCGTAGCGGGATTCTCTTGGGGCTGTGATTTTGTGACTGCATTAGCGTGCTGCCGCGGGAATAGGCTCCGTGGGGTTGCCGCTGCCTCTTGCAGCAACGATTTCTCCAATACGAGCAACTACAAGACCTACGGCAACTATCCTTGTCAGACCGTAACGGCCGCTATTCGATTTACGCATGACGTAGCCGGCGATTCCGCATATTCGGCGGCAGACTTCGCCGTCACCTCCCAACTCTATCAAGCTCTAGATTCCTGCTCCGCCATTTCATCTCCGACAACACCTTCACCTTGCGTAGCCTACCAAAACTGCACCCATCAGTTCGTGGAATGCAGCTATGCTGGGCTAGGCCACTCATTACCCAGTGATTGGCCCGACGCGACCTGGAGCTTCCTCTCTACGGCCCAATGAAACGCGCCATCGCTCGTGTCCTACTGGACAAGGTCGCTCAGAAGACGCTCGGGCGACTCCTTCCAGCAGTGCAGCCGGCCCCACAACTCGACGTTGACTAACGTCCAACGCGAGGGATTGTCGGGCGCCATCGCTTCGAACAGGTCGCCAACCTTCGCACAGAGTAGGTCTTCGAGAAAGCCTCCCCGGATCAGCTGCGGCGCAGCGCTGAGCCACGCCGCGGTTGGCATGGGAAAACTGTATTTACGACGAAACGCGACGTCTCGTCCCAAATATCGACTGGCGAAGACTCGCCAGATCCACTTGTTCTGGCCCCTCCTACGTTTCAGCCAATGCGGCAAGTGAATGGCGAGGCGCAGGAGTTTGGGGTGAACAAAGGGAAAATGCGAGCGGCCCCCGCCCCAATCTTCGTGCTCAAAAAACGCGTGATTGTGATAGCTGGGATCGAGCCTGAAATCCGACCAGGTCACGATGTCGGCCATGCGCTGGGCCTGCGACTGGCCAGGATAGGTCCCCTGAAGAGCGTTCAGAAGCGCTTCAGCACGCTCCAGGTGTCCGCCGGCATTGCTTGCCAGCTCTGCCCCTTCCACGACGACCGTCGTATTGAACAACCATGAAGGCTCATCAGCCAGCGCCCTGGTCAGCCAGAGACGATAGCGATGTGGTAGGTGCGACAGAACCCGTAGCAGCCGAAAGCGAGGCGAGAGATGGTGGAAAGCGCTCCAGCCGCCGAAGGATGCGTCGCAGCCCTCGCCGACAACATAGTGCATGAGGCCCGAAGCCACACTCTCCTTCCGGAGGATGTACGTACCCACGAAGTTTGGACCGACGAGAGGCTGACCGCTGCGAACCAGCATCTCGATCAGCCCCGAAAGGAACCGGTCACGCGTCAGGTGCGAATACTCGCAAGGGATGTCAAGTTTGCGACACAAGGGCCGCATCCAATCCTCCTCGCGTCTGGCAGCCTCGGGCTTGTTGACGCAGCGGAACTGGACGTCTCGCTTCTGTCGCTTCAGGTAGGCGCCGAGAAGACTCGAATCCACGCCGCCACCGGAGGTGACCACCAGGGGACCCAGGCTTCCGAGCGGCATCAATGCGGCGTCGAGGGCTTCCTGGATTTCTTCGAGAGTCTTCTCAACCGGCTGGCGCTCAAGCCTGTGCCGCTCGGACAAATCGAAGAAATGCTCACGGGTCCAGAACTGCCAGTGCTCGGGTCTCGAGTCCGGCCGAAAGACGAGCATCCGCCCCGGCGTGACCGTGTTAAGGCCTTGCCAGATTGTGCGTTCTCCGCATCGGTGTCCGAAGAGGAGCATCTCCGACACCTTGTCGGTGTTGATGCCTGAAACGCCTGATTCTTCCCGCAGCTTGCGCACGCCCGATGAAAAGCGAAGGAGATTGCCGGAGAGAGAGTAGTAGATGGGTCTGAAGCCGGCACCATCACGCAACAACGAGGCTCGGCCTGTAGCGGGGTGCACAGCCACGACCGCCGCAGAGGGAAGAAGACGCCAGGCGAGCTCACGGCCAAGTGCCGTCGGGGGAACAAACGCAGGTCCGGCAGGAAAAGCAGCGTCAAGGGCCTGGCCAACCAGCTCCGCGCAATTGGCCTCGCCCATACTGAAGACCACCCAACCTGTCGCCGACACGGCCTGGTGGCAGCCGCCGGGACATTCCAGATGGAAGCCCGGCGCTCTCCAGATCGTCCCGTTTTGTTCTTGAACCGGAGAGAGCGCGCCTGACCCGTGTTCCGGTACTGCAAGGCGAATGAAACCCTCGAATCCAACTAGTGACAATCCTGAGTTCGACATGATGTTGGGGGGATCCCGTGTCTGGCCACTCACTGGTGATGTGTTTGCTGGTGGCCTCGAAAGACCCGGCGCAAGCGTGGTCCATATCGCAGCCTCAGTCTCGTTGGAAGTGAGCCGTCCAAGATGTATCGAGCGCCACGCGCGATGGCCAGGCGGGCTTTTCGCCAACGGACTGCACGCCGGTGAGCCTTGACCAGCATCGCCTGCGCATGCAAGAGCTCATCCGAGGACATTGCCTCGGTCCGCATGACGGGATCGAATCCGGTATACTTCGACCAGTCACGAGTCAACAACAGCCCTCGCTCATCCGCAATTCTGAAGAGTTCCGTTCCCGGGTACGGCGTGACAATCGCCACCTGCAAGGTTGTCGGCCTGACCCGCTCGATCAAGGCGCGTGTGCTGCTGATGGTGGACCAACTTTCGCCCAAGAGGCCCAAGAGGATGAACGCGTGCGCGGCGATTCCTGAACGTTCCGCAAGCGTGATACGCGCGCTCAACTCCTCCACGCCTCCTGTCACCCCGTCCTTTCCGCCGCCCCGCCCGAAGGCCGCAGGATCCCCCGTTTCAAGGCCGAAGTGAATTCGGCGGCAGCCTGCGGCCTTCATGGCCGCGAGGACCGGTCCATCGACGCAGTCCAGTCTTGTCTCGACAACCCACTCGAAGCGGAGACCCCTCCGGATGATCTCCTCGCAGAGGCGGGTGACCCGTTCCTTGTCGAGCGAGAACACCTGGTCCCGAAAGTAGATCGCCTGGCAGCCAAATTTCTCGATCAGGTACTGGACCTCGTCGACGATGTCTTCTGGACGACGCCAGAGCAGCTGCCTGCCGAAGCCATACGGATACGGGCAGTAGTAGCAGCCATAGGGACAACCCTTGGTCGCTTGTACCGTCGCATACCGGCGCCCCTCTCCGAACACCTGGTACCAGTAGCGATCCATCGGGGCTAGATGGTAGGCGGGCCGCGGCAGTGAGCTCAGGTCGGTCAACCGCGGAATCTCTTGGGAACGCTGCACTTTGCCTTCAACCAAGCGGCTGGTGCCCGGTTCGAGGTCGGAGGACGCCGTTGCCAAGTTCTTCAAGAGGCGCGGGACAACGACCTCCATGTCTCCCCGTACCACGCAGTCGAACGCGCCTCGCTCGAGTACTTCTTCATCAAGGGCACGGCAGACGACCCCGACTCCAAAGAACGAAGCGCTCGGGTTCTCCGATCGCAGTTTCTTCGCGAGTGCACAATCGCCATACAGGCTTGGCAGGCTTACCAGGAAGACGATGACCTCAGCGCGCGCATCCTTGAGCCGTTTCTGAACACCAGCCTCGTCCAGCTGCTCGGCTGCGCCGTCCACAAACGTGACAACGTGTCCGTCCCGCTCGAGCAGCGCGGCCAGGTACAGGAGCGACAAGTGTGGCATGGTCGGGTAGGACGAGTCATGACCGTAGCCCTGGCGCGAAGTCACGTTGGCAACAGCGAACCCACCGGCGAGATCCCTTTTTACGTTCAGTCCTGGCGGGCTCGGCGGCTGCAGAATGACCACACGGCTTGCATTCATCGGCTTGAAACTCCCTCGACGCTGAAATCCGTTGTCGGCAATTCTCCCCGCAGAATGTCTTCGTACAAACTGTAGTACCGCCGCGCGCAGGTATCCAGCCCGAACTCACGTTCGGCCAACGTTCTGGCGGCAGCGCCCATCTCGCGACGGCGCTCAGCGTCCAGCAGGAGGGTTCTGGCGGCGTCGGCGATTGCCTCTGGAGCACGCGTTGGCGCGAGCAGGCCCGTGAGACCCTGGGCCACCAGGTCCATGACTCCGCCTACTTCGACAGAAACGACCGGCACACCCGAAGCCATGGCCTCAACGACGACGAGGCCGAAGGCTTCCATTTGTGGAGCGTGGACAAACAGGTCGAGTCCGCGGAAACAACGATGAAGATCATCACGGAATCCTGCCAGCAAGACGGGACCAGCACTGGCGGGTCTCGCTGCAAGTTGCTCAAGCGCGGTCCGCTGAGCGAGCGTTCCTGTTCCGAACACGACCAGAGCGGCGGGAAAGGGTAGTGGACCCAAGGCGTGCCAGGACGCAATGACACGTTCGATGCCCTTCTCCTCCCCGAAGTGACCGGCAGCGCCGACGACGATGGTTTCGGGTGACAAGCCGAGCTCGGCACGAAGGAAACCTCGATCGTCAGGATCTGGATGGAAGCGTGCCAAGTCGACACCGAATGGGATCCTGACGACTTTCTTCCGTCGAACCCAGTTGGTCGCCAGGAAATGCTGTTGCCGCTCACGGGAGGCAGCCACAATTGCACCGGACAGCGAGGCGCAGAGAGCATTGCGCATCCGGTCGCGCCAGCGTGCGGATTCGAAATTCAGTGAACGATGAAACGTCATCAGGAGCTTCGTCCAGGGTCGTGTAAGCCTCGCCACCGCGCCTGCGAATTGGCTCGCAGCATCATGGGCGTGAATGATGTGCACCCCGAGAGTCCGACACAGGGACTGGAGGCGGCGCAAGGCTCCCAGGTCCACGAGGCCTTGCCTTCCCAACGTCGCCACGCGTCCGCCAAGATCGCCAAGGTCCCCTATGTCACAGCCCAAATCCTCGAGCGTCGCGATATGACAAGTTGTGCCCATCGCCCTCAACCCCTCCACGAGCGAGGCAATCGCCTGCCGTCGCCCCCCTCTCGCCACCGACAGAGTGAGATGCAAGACGACCATCAGGCGGATGTTGTCAGACACCGACAAGTCTGACAAGACATGAAGGCCAGATCTCTCGCGCGCGATCAGATCGCCCCGCCGTGCTTCTCGAATATCGTTTTCCATGACGGCGATGCTCCGGCACGGTCGAACACTGTAGCCGAAACAACCTTCCCGTCCTAGACTCCGGCCGTCGTCATGGATCTCTATCGGGAACTTTTCGCGCGCGTGCTATTTCCAGCATGGGAGAGCGGACTGCGCAGGCGGCCCACGCTGCGCCACCTCGCGTACCTGGAGAAGACGCAGTGGCAACCTCTCTCTGATCTCGAAGCCATCCAGGCATGCGCGCTCCAGCGGCTGCTCAGGCATGCCTACGCCAACGTCCCGTACTACCGTAGTCGGTTCGAAGCGGCAGGGATCCGCCCCGAGTCGATCCATGGCGCCGCGGATCTCGCGAAGCTGCCGATTCTGGGGCGCGAGGAGGCGCGCGACACCGTACAGGAGCGCACGGCAACGGCTGGCGCGACGGTAGAGGTGCACAAGAACACCAGCGGCACCATGGGGCGTCCCCTTGTGTTCGGCTACGAGCGCGAGTCCGAGTACTGGCGGCAGGCCACGAGGTTGCGCGGATACGGTTGGGCCGGCTGCCACCTGGGGCAGCGGGCCCTGTATTACTGGGGCGCCGGCCCTCCCGCCGGAAACCGGCGGCCAACGCTGGCGTCGCGCCTCAAGGGCTTCAAGATCCGGGCCGACCGGGCGCTCCGGCGCGAGTACTATGTGGACTGCGGGCACCGCGGTGCCGAGGAACTGAACACAGTAGTCGAAATCATCCGCCGCAAGAAGCCCGAGGTGCTGGTCTGCTACAGCCAAGCCGGCGCGGATCTCGCGCGCCACGTGGTCGAGCACGGGCTCAAGGACTGGGGTACCATCCCAGTGATCTGCGGCGCCGAGCGCCTCTTGCCGACCGACCGTCCGGTCGTCGAGCTGGCGTTCGGGCCGGCAGTGTTCGAGACCTACGGATCCCGCGAGGTGATGCTTATGGCGGCCGAGTGCCCAGCACACGCCGGCCTGCATGTCTCGATGGAGACCCTGGTCGTCGAGGTGGTTGTGCGAGATCCGGCGGGCGGGGACCGACCGGCGCGTCCGGGCGAAGTGGGTGAAGTCGTCATCACCGATCTTACCAACCTTGCCATGCCGTTCATCCGATACGCGAACGGAGATCTGGCAGTGCCGGCTGAGCCTGGCACCTGTCCCTGTGGGCGCGCACACCCACGCCTCGCGTCCGTCGAGGGTCGCGCTACTGAGACCCTGGTCGACGGCTCGGGCGTGCGCGTGAACGGCTTGGTCTTCAACGTCGTGATCGCCCACCTGGCCCACGGCATCCGTCAGTTTCAAGTGGTGCAGCACCGCGACCGCTCAGTCACGTTGCGTGTTGTGCCCACGCCCAGCTTCGACGGGCAGATCGAATCGGTGCTTCGACAGACCTGGGAGCGGTACCTCCCCGGCGTGCCCGTCAAGCTCGATCTTGTGCCCGAGATCCCGATCGCGGCGACGGGCAAGCGACAGGTGGTGGTGGTCGAGCGGTAGGCGCGCCACCTGACCGAGGGCCTCCCAAGGCCGCCGTCTCTGTGCGAGTGGCGCAAGTTCAGCGCCCGGATTTGCGCGTCTGCAACAGTGCGAGCTGCGCGGCCATCACTTTCCTCTGCTGCTCAAGAAGCCACGCCAGACTTCCATCGCCCGAAATCGCGGCGGCGTTTTCGGGGACGGACGGAGCCGCGGGGGCGGAGGCCGCGGCGGGTTGCGCGCACACTGCCTCGTGGCTGGGCTCAATCCAGTGCCGCTGCCGCTCGAAAGGATAGGTGGGCAGCGAGACGTGGTGGCGAACCCCGATCGCATTGAGCGCGCGGAAGTCCACGGCCACGCCTGCGCTCCACAAAGTGCCGATCGCGCGCAGCAGCGACTCTAGCTCCGCCTCCGGCTGGTCGGACAGCGACGCGACGGCCAGCTGGCGTGCGGAATCCTTGGCCACCTGCTTGGCCATCGTGGCGTTGGTGGCGCGCGGGCCGGCCTCGAGCAGCACGCGAGAGGGATCCGACCACAGGGTCGTCAGCCCCTCAGCGAAGCGCACCGGCACCCGGAGATGGCGTGCCCAATAGTCGAAAGAGGTGGCTTGCTCCGCCGTGATCCAGTTTCCGGAGACGCTGGAGACAAAGGGAATCTGAGGCGGCGACAAGGTGAGCTTGCGCACAAACGCAGCCAGCGGGGCCACCACCGGCTCCATCATGGGAGAGTGGAAGGCGTGAGACGTCTGCAGAGCGCGGCTGGCAATGCGCTCCCCTTCCAGGAGCTTGGCAAAAGCCGCGACCGCTTCGTGCGGACCCGCCACCACGCACAAGGCCGGGCCATTGCTCGCGGCCAGCGCCAGTGGCTCGGACAGTCGCGCCTCGATTTGAGCGGCCGGCGCGCGCACCGCCAGCATGGCCCCCGAGGGCATCGACTGCATCAACGCCGCCCGCTCGGCGACCAAGCGTAGACCATCTTCCAATCCAAACACGCCGGCCAGGTGTGCAGCTACGAACTCACCAACGCTGTGCCCCAGCATGCCGACGGGCCTCACACCCAGGCTCTGCCACCACATGGCGAGCGCGTACTCGACGACAAAAAGTGCGGGCTGCGTGTAGCGCGTCTGTTGCAGTTTCGCTTGCGCCTCGGTCTCTGTCCCGGGCGAGGCAAAAAGGACACCGCGCAGATCTTCCCCGAGCGGTTCGCGCAGGATCTCCGAGCATGCATCGATGGCTTGGCGGACCACAGGTTCGCTCTGGTACAAACCGCGCCCCATGTTCACATACTGGCTGCCCTGCCCAGGAAACAGGAAGGCCACCTCGGGCGCCCGCGGCTCGGCGACGCGTGTGCCCGAGCAGGTCGGCGGCAGCTTCTCAAGTTTCGCCGCCGCATCTGCTGCATCCGACGCCACCACAAAGCGGCGGCGAGGAAAGGCAGTTCGTCGCTCCTGCAGTGTGTGCGCCACATCCGCAAGATTCGCCTCGGGGTTGGCGCCGAGCCACGCTTTCATACGCTGGGTTGCTTCTTCCAGCGCCCCTTCGCTCTTCGCCGAGAGGATCAGCAAGTGGAACGCGCGCTGGGGGCCGGCCGGCGGCGGTGGCGGCGCTTCTTCGAGAACGACGTGGGCGTTGGTGCCGCCCACGCCAAACGCACTAACGCCCGCGCGCAGGGGTGTGTTGGCGTCGAGCGGCGGCCACGCCGTTCGTGCGGTCTGCACGCGGAAGGGAGAGTTGGCAAGATCGATATTGGAATTGGGAGACTCGAAATGTATGGAAGGAACCAGCGTCCGTGAGGAAAGGCAAAGCGCGGTTTTGATCAGCCCGGTGACGCCAGCGCCGGCGGTCAAGTGGCCCAGGTTGCTCTTGACAGAGCCGATGCCACAGTATCCATTCTTCGCCGTGCCAACCCGGAAGGCTCGAGTGAGGGCTTCGACTTCAATGGGATCGCCAAGCGGAGTCGCCGTGCCATGCGTCTCCACATAGCCAATGGATCCGGGATCGACGCCTGCATCCTCCTGCGCGGCCACAATAACGGCGGCCTGGCCGGAAACGCTCGGGGCCATGAAGCTGGCCTTGCCCGCGCCGTCGTTGTTGGTGGCAGCGCCACGAATGACGGCATAGATGCGATCACCGTCAGCGCGCGCATCGGCCAGTCGTTTGAGCACCACCATGCCGCCCCCATCGCTGAAAACCGTACCGGTGGCCTTGGCGTCAAACGTTCGGGTGTAGCCGTCGGCGGACAACATGGCGCCTTCCTGATAGGTGTGACCACTCGCCTGAGGAACCGTCACTGACACGGCGCCGGCCAGGGCGATGTCACATTCGTAGGCGCGCAATCCGTGCACCGCCACGCTGGTTGCCACCAGCGAGGTCGAGCAAGCGGTGTGCAGGCTGAGCGCGGGTCCGCGCAGGTTCAACTTGTGGGCGATTCGGGTGGCGACAAAGTCCTTGTCATTCGCGAGCAGAGTTTGCAGGTCGCCGACGGCTTCAATGCGCTCGGGGGCACGCAGGACGTTCCTGATGAAGTAGGTATTGTGACCCGTGCCCGCGTAGACGCCGATGAGACCATCATAGCGCTCAGAGACCACGCCTGCGTCTTCCAAAGCCGCCCACGCCAGCTCGAGCAACACACGCTGCTGCGGATCGATAATGTCTGCGATGCGCGCGTTCTCGCCGAAGAACCCCGCATCGAACTTGTCCGCGTCGGCCAGAATGCCCCGCGCCCTTACGTAGTCTGGCAGCGCGCTCGCTGCGCGCTCGCGAGGATCCAGTTCGTCGGGGGTGAAGAACGTCACCGAATCCACGCCATCGAGCAAGTGCTGCCACAACGTCGCCACGTCGGGCGCGCCCGGGAATCGCCCCGCCATGCCGATGATGGCGACGTCACGTTCCCCCTGGCCCTGCGCCTGGGCGCGCCGGCGCGGTCTCGCTACCGACGACTCGCTGCCGTCGCCTTTCCCGGCGTGCCCCAACACGCGCGCCAGGTCTTGCAGCACGGGATGTTCGAACATTTTGACCACGGGCACATCCACCCCCAATCGCCGCCGCAACTCGCCTGCCGCCCGAACAGCCAGCAAGGATGTCCCGCCCAAATCGAAGAAGCTCTCATCCGCGCCGACGCGATCGAGACGCAAGATCTGCTGCCAGACTTCGGCGATTGCTCGTTCCTTCTCCGTCTGGGGCGCAGCGAATGGGCGGTCCCGATCGCCCCGCGCGCTCTTGGGTGCCGGCAGCGCGCGCCGGTCGACTTTGCCATTCTCGGTGAGAGGCAAGGCAGCGAGGAACACGAACGCGGACGGCACCATGTACTCGGGCAGACGGGACCTGGCCAACGCGCGCAACCGCTCGGTCACGCTGGTCTCGTCCACATCGGCCTGCGCGCGGATCGACAGATAGGCGACCAGCCTCTGGTCCCCAGGTTCGTCTTGCCGGGCCAGTACAACCACTTCGCGTACATCCGCGTCCTGTGCCAGGACTGACTCAATCTCGGCCAGTTCCACGCGGAAACCGCGCAACTTGACCTGGTGATCGATGCGGCCGAGGTACTCCAGATCGCCGTTCGGTAGACGTCGAGCGAGATCGCCGCTGCGGTACAGGCGTTCTGGCGGCCGACCGGCCAGCGATAGGGTGGGAAAGCGTTCCGCCGTCAGCTCGGGACGATTGAGATATCCCCGCCCCAGGCCTGCCCCGCCTACGTAGATCTCGCCTGGCTCGCCCACAGGTACCAGATTCTGCTTTTCGTCGAAGAGATAGATCTGCAAATCTGGGATGGGCTCGCCGATCACGCTGCCCTGCCCTTCGCGCACATCCTTCCAGGTGATGGGCCGGTAGGTAACGTGAACGCAGGTTTCGGTGATGCCGTACATGTTGACCAGGCGCGGTTTTTTGTCACCGTGGCGCTCGAACCAAGGGCGCAGCCCCTGCAACTCCAGCGCCTCGCCGCCGAAGATCACCGTGCGCAGGGCGAGGTTCTGTTTCACGGGGGCGTCGATCTCGGCTTGCACGAGCTGGCGGAACGCGGATGGCGTTTGGTTGAGAACGGTCACCCCTTGCGAGCCAAGCATGGCGTAGAACGTGTCGGGGGATCGGCTGGTCAAGTACGGCACCACAACCAGCCGCCCACCGTAGAGAAGAGCGCCCCACAATTCCCAGACCGAGAAATCGAATGCGTAGGAATGAAAAAGCGTCCAGACGTCGGTGGCGGCAAAGTCGAACCATGCGTCGGTGGCAGCAAAGAGTCGGGTGACGTTGCCGTGGGTGATGGGTGCGCCCTTCGGTTTGCCCGTGGAACCGGAGGTGTAGATAACGTAGGCCAGGTTGTCGGATCGGGTACGATGGACCGGATTGGCCGTGTTGTTGGGAAGCTCGCCATCGAGCCGCACCACCGCTGCCCCTTTGGCCACGGCCGCCGCCTGAAGATCCGGCGCCGCACGATCTTGCGTGACGAGAACCGCGATGGCTGAGTCCTCCAACATGTGGCGAAGCCGATCGGCGGGATAGCTGGGATCGAGCGGAACATACGCGCCACCGGCTTTGAGAATTCCCAGAAGTCCCACCACCAGATTCAGCGATCGCTCGGCGCACAAGCCCACCAAGACATCCGGCCCCACGCCTCGGGCGACGAGAGCGTGGGCCAACTGATTGGCGCGATGATTGAGATCGGCATAGGTCAGACGACGATCGTCGAAAACCAGCGCCACTGCTTCGGGCTGCGCCGCCGCCACGGCTTCGAACCGCTCATGCAAACAGGGGCCTGGGTCAAATGACTGTCGGGGATTCCACCTATCAAGGAGCTCGTAGATCTGCGCGTTGTCCATAGCTAAGCCCCCTGCAGACTAGCTCAGCCTGGTTTATTTGCGAGGACCGGGCTTCCGGTGGTCGGCGGCTTGCG
>PMLB01000301.1 GCA_003158735.1 Myxococcales bacterium
TCGCCAGCGCGAAAAGCGCCAGGAGCCCTCTCAGCGACGGGGCCTGTCGCAGGGGTCTCGGATGGAGTGAGCGAGATGGGCACTTGCGGTGCGGGTGCGACGGCAAGCGGATCGGTGCGGCGGCCGGGGCGTTCTCCAGCCGTGGCGCCATCCTCGGCGAGGCTATCGGGCAGCACGGCGGTTGCTGGATATTCGGGCCGAGAAACCGGCGTTGGCCTCCCGGCACCGTCCGGCGGCACAGGACGGTCATAAGACAGGGTGTCTGAACTGCCCTGCCCAGGCTTGTTCACGTTGTGCCCCCACGCGGCCTACGCGGTACCGTCATGCGGTAGACGATGGCGAGGGAGGGAGGTCGAGTCAAGGGGTGTATGCTGTGTGTGCTGACCGCCACCCGCGAGATGTCGCGAACTCCTGGCTTCGCTCGACGTCCTGGCACTTCTCGATTGTCCTTTGTTGGCATAGTTGGCCAACGCGCAAAGGAGATCACGTTGGCCCCACATATGGATTGAACAATTCAGGACCGATGCGGGTGAATTCCGCGCTGGCGATGACGTCCTTGGTGGGGAACCAGTGCTTCTGGTCGCCAAACATGTCCACGCGCAGTCGGATGGAAGCCACCCGGCAGTCAGGGCCGGGGAAATGCGCGTGAAAGGAAGTCTGCACGCCCACTTGCAGAACTTCAGCCATTGAGGATCTGGTAAGGTTTCCGCGTGTTGGACTTGGTGAACCTGACCGACTTCGCGGCAGAGACAAGCCTGCGCATGGATTCCGACGGGCGCGAGGTTCTGTCGGTGGTGGTCAAGGGGACGTTCCGATTGACGGCATCCGCCCAGTTGCTTCCGGCTGAGGAACAATCCCCGCTGCGTGGGGGTGACGTCTATTGGGGCGATCCGGCGGCCACCAGCTTGGCCGGCGCCTCGGACATGGTGCTGTTCAAGCCAGCCACGGATATCCTGATTTCGGGCTGTTGCTACCCAAACCAGCGTGACCCAAACTGGAATTTTGCGGGTTTCCGTTTTGGACCGCAGAAGATGAGAAAACTGGTTCAGGTGTTCGGGGATCGACGCTGGGAGAAGCGGCTGGTGGGCATGGGCGTGTCCCAGCCCGCCCGGTTCGAGAAGATCCCGATCGTCTATGAACGTGCCTTTGGTGGCGTGGACGACTCGGTGCCGGGGATTGTGGACGCCTGTCCAGAAAACCCTGTCGGCATGGGGTTCCGTGGCAAGCGCAGCCGCAAGGAAATCGCGGGCCAGTCCGTGGCCAACCTGGAAGATCCCCAGCATCCGATTGCCGCCCCCGACCAGCGACCGCGCCCCCATGCTCTCGGGCCCATCGGGCCTGCCTGGAGCCCGCGTTCCAGCTTCGCCGGGACCTACGACCAAGCCTGGAGCAAGGATCGCATGCCCTTGCCTCCCGTGGATTTCGATCCGCGCTACAACCAGGCGGCGCCGCCTGACCAGATCTACCCCGGCTATCTCGTCGGCGGCGAGCCCATGGAGATCTACGGAATGGCGCCGGAGGGATACCTGCGTTTCGAGGTGCCGCGCGTGCGTCCGCAGGTTGTGGTGCGCGTCTTGGAAAGGCGCGAGACTCCCACAGTCGCCTGCGATACCATCGAGGTGGACATGGAAAAGCGCGCGGTGAGCCTGACCTGGCGGGCGCACCTGGACGTGCAAGGACAGGTCGACGGCATTCATTGGATCAAGGTGGAACTCTGATGGCGCCGCCAGCGAAATCCCAATCCGTCGTCGTCACGGGAATCGGCATGCGCTGCCCGGTGGGCAATGACGCCGTCCAGTCGGCGGCCTCGGTGCGCGCCGGCATTTCAGGATTCGCCCCCTGGCCCTACTTCGGGGTCACCTTTGGCGAAGATGAATCCCTGGTGGCGGCCGCGACCGAGCCCGACCTGCGGGACGCGCCGTGGACGGAGAAGGCATTTGAGCTCATCGAAGCGCCCCTGGCCGAGGCCCTGGCAGGATGCGCGAGGCCTCGCGCTAGCGAGCCGGTCGACCCCAAGCGCGCAGCGCTGTTCGTGGCGGCACCCTATGCGAAGCGGCTGGGGGTCGCGGAAGAGGCCTTCAAGGCGTTCGTCGACGACGCCCGCGAGCAATGGCAGGCGGCCGCTGGCTTCGGCGCGGTGGAGATCGTCGCCGCGGACCACGCCGCCGGCTTGGTGGCCATGGCGCGCGCGGTGGAGGCCCTGCAGAAGCGTGAGCGCGATCTGTGCGTGGTGGCAGGGGTAGATTCGCTGCTGGAGCCGACCTTCTTGCACGATCTCTGGGCCGAGCGACGCTTGAAGACGCCCGACAGCGGCAGCGGATTGGTTCCCGGCGAGGCCGCGGCCGTGGTGGTGCTCGAACGCGCGGACGACGTGGCCCGCAGACAGGCGCCCGTGCTGGCGCGCGTGGGCTCACTGGTACTGGACCGCGAACCCACCGGGCTTCGTCCCGCCGAGGCCTTGCGCGCCGAGGGACTGTCGCGGGCGGTGCATGGCGCGCTGGCAACCGTGGACCCGCAGACAATACACCGGATCATCGTGGACCTGACCGGCGAGCGTTGGCGCTTTCTCGAATGGGGGCTGGTGGAAACCCGATGCCTCGGTAAACTGCCGTTGCAGTGGCAACTGTGGCACCCGGCCGAGTATCTGGGCGACGTGGGCGCGGCCTCGGCCGTGGTGGGCGCGGTCCTGGCGACGCGCGCCTTTGCCCGACGCTACGGTGGCCCGGGCGGAATCTTGATCTGCGCGTCGTCCACCGGGGGCGAGCGGGGCGCGATGACGTTGCTTGGTCCCCTAGCAGGTTGAACCCATGCCAGCCACCGTGCTCGTGAACAATCTGACCGTCGTGCACCGAACCAGCAACGGCGTGGTGATGACCTTTCCTGACGTGTGCAAGACGCCCTCGCCGGGCGGCCCCATTCCCTTGCCCTATCCCAACGTGGCCAAATCCGCTGACACCGCTGACGGCAGCGCCACGGTGACCGCGGACGGCAACCCGATCATGCTCAAATCGTCGTCGTACGCGCTGAGCACCGGGGACGAAGCCGGGAGCGCCCTGGGGGTGGCGTCGAACAAGATCCAGGGCAAGGCCTATCCCACGATGTATTCCTTCGACGTCAAGGTGGAAGGACAGAACGTCTTTCGCCAGACCGACCTGATGCTGGGCAACGGCGGCTCGCCCACCAACACGCCCCCCGCGGCCAACATGCAACCAGGCGCCCCTGGGCCTGCAGGCGCGGCGAAGAATGACCCCGAGAAGCTCAAGGTCACGAAGCTGGCGTGGAAGAAGACCGAGGTGTGCTGTGGGGACGAGGCCGAGTTGGACGTCGCAGGCGAGGGATTCAAAGGCGAAAAGGTCACCATCGTGGTGAGCAGGCCCGGCGAGGAGGGAGCAATCAGCGGCACCTTCGCAACCGAGATGCAATCGAATCCCCACACGCACAAATGGATTGTCCGCCGCGGCCCCTTTGCCAAGGAGGTCAAGCTAGAGGCACGGCAATTCGCCTGGGATGGACAGAAGAAATCGTCGAACCAGTTGGATGTGAAGGTGCCGCCTGACAAGACGGAGGTTGTCAACAGGCCGAAGCAGACCGCACCGGTGTACGAGTGGAAGACGAACAACAAGACTGGCAGGAGGCGATTGCAGCGAACCGGCTCCAATTTCGAGTGGGAGGTGTATTTCGAGATGGCGTTTACCAACGGCCGTCTGACCGTAACAAAAGAGCTGGATTTCGACCGCCCTGACGGCGCCAAGCCCGGTCCAAGACAACTCCGTCGCTGGAAACGAGAGGTCGAGGGCGTCTGGGACGCAAAATACCGTCTGCATCGCGAGAAATGCCGGCGCGGGGCTCGTTGCGATTGCGGCGGTTGGTCCAATGGCTGTTGCACCTTTCCTATCCGGGTGGTGTGCGAATTTGGGCCGGGGCACGGCAAGAAAGTCACGTTGCACAAGGGGGCCAATCACCCGACTGGCAACCGAAAGGAACTTTCGCCCGGCGTGCCCAACCCGAACTATGGGCGCTGGTGGTATGACCATGACTGGTGGGAGGGCCTGCGAAATGTCCCTGTGACGGTCAGGGCTCACGAATTCGGCCATCTGATTGGCATGTACGATGAGTATCCCGAGGGCGCAGCCGAAGCGTCCCGACGCTATGCCAACGTCCCAAAGAGCATCATGAACGCCGGTCGGAAGGTCTACCCACGCCACTTCGAGGAGTTCGCCAATTGGTTTAGGAAACACGCTGAACCCATCCTCGGGCCCCTGGAACTGCTGCGCACGTCCCGATAGAAGCCATGACACGCCTCTCTCGAGTCACAGCACTTGCTTGTGCGTGTCTTCTGGCGACGGCGGCCGGATGTGCGAGAAGAACCAAGACAGAAAGGCAACCAATGACTGTTACCAAAGATGGTTCTCCGGGCAGTTCGGTGGTGGCAGGGCCTTGGCCTGGGTCAGCCGAGGATGCCGATTCGCCCCAGGACGGACAGTCTTCCAAAGAGACTTTCTGGAACATTTCTTACTCCTATCCGCTGCGACCATTTGGAGGGTCGATTTGGGTAAACCTATTGAGCAATGGGCAGGAAAGCACCCTTTCCTTGACTGCCAACTGGCGCGGCCGCCAGGAGATCGGGTTCTACTCAGGACTGCTACCAGCCGACCGCTCCGAAGCGGTCCGAACGCTCGTACAGCGATCCGATTTCGCACGCCACGCCCACCACGGGAACATCGCCCCCGATACGCCGTACACATCGCTCGGATACAACCCCAGCGGCGAAGCGTCCGAAATCGAGATCTTCGTTTCGCAACCGCCCGCACCGGTGGCTGCGGCCATGAACGCCATCGAGGACTTGGCGGAGGAGATCCGCAAGCATGCCTATCTGGTTATTGCCGGTTCGGCCGCGTGGAACCAACCCCGCTTCCGCGTCGGAGATGCGCTGGAGCTGACCGTCACCCTACGTAGCGTAGGAGAGAAGGCCGTGACCTTTGATAATCCCCTTGGCTCCACCGATCCCGGGTGGACCAGCCTGCGCATGCGCGTGGCCGCGGACAAGCCCGATGACAAGCTCGATTGGGAGCGCGAGGTCGTGCAGGTGGATGTCGCCCGGCACGATCTCTTGACCGTGAAGCGCCGCCTTCCCAAGGGCCAGCCCCGCATTGAACTCGCCCCGGGCAAGGAACTGCAGTTCATAGTGCGACGCAAGTTCCACATGTCACCGGGATTCTACAAGGCGGTCATCACGTATCACGGCTCGGACGACCACGACAACCTCAAGGTCATTGGCGGCGCCCTGGACATGGACCTCGGCCGCATCGAAATCACCCCCTGAACCAGCGACACCAGCGATGCTTTATCCGGCCGCCCAACCGATCACCGCCCTCTACCAGAGGCATCTTGACGAGATCCAAGACTTCCTGGGTCTTCGACCACACGCCCTGCGATCGCCAGACCACAATCCGCGCAGTATGCGGCTTTTCGACGCCCGGTTGGAGGCCCACGTTGACGCCCTGGTGGTGGCCGGGGCGGCCGCAACACCGTTTGTCCTCGATGCATTGGACATGGATACCGAGTTTTCGGCAGCAGCCGCGGGCTTGGCGTTGGCGCGGGCCGAGGATCGCGCGGTTGATGCGCGTACCCTGTTCGAGAAGGTTGAGGAACCGGAAGACGTCGATCCGGACGGGCTTGCAGAGGTTCCCCATCCGGATGCAGGGGCGACGCGCCAGCGCTGGCATGAAGTCCGCGGCCAGCTCGCAAATGCGGTCCGCTTGTATCGCGGAGTCGATGTCGGGGCGCCGGGTCTGGGCGTGCCGGCCATGCTCGCCTTCGACATGCAGGCCTATGGGCACGCCTTCTTGCGCGCCAGTTTTCGTGGCGAGAGCTCTACCCAATTCCTCGATTTCTGGCGCCGCCTGTTGCCCGCCGAATGATCCACTCAAACCAGTCTCCAAGTCCGTGAGGTCACCATGAAGCCCAGCCGCAAGAACGCAAGTTCAGTGATTCGCAAGAGCCAACCCCGCCGTACCGCCAGTTCCGTTTTGCCAGACGTTGTCGTCGGCCGTTTGGCCCTTCTTGGTCCAGATGGCAGTCCCTGCGTCGATCTATCCGGACGAGGCGGCAGGGGGATTTTTGCCACCACTACCGTGGCACTCGGGCCTCGTCACGTGGGCCGCCATGTGCTTGTGTGCTTTGCCGACCGCGACCGAACCCGGCCAGTGGTGATCGGGGTGCCGCAGAGCCAGGAAGAAATGAAGGCAGCATCCGAGGAAAGGCGACTGGACGCAATCGTCGATGGCGAACGCATTGTCATGACTGGCAAGAAAGAGGTCGTCCTCCGCTGCGGCAAGGCCAGCATCGCGCTCACCGCGGATGGCAAGGTCGTGGTCAGGGGCGCCAAGATCATATCGACCGCCGAAGGCCTGCACCGCATCCGGGGTGCCACCGTCGAGATGAATTGATTGCCATCTGCGTTTCTTCCTGAACCCGGTTGGTCTTGGAACCGCTCGACACAATGAGCGCGGATGGGCATGGTTGGCCGCGTGGACTTTGGGTCCTGCCAGCGTGGGGACAAGGAGTTCGTCAGGCTCTGCGAGCCAGATGCCGCCCGACTGCTGGGCTCGTCCGCCGGGCCGGAAGATCGGCGCGTGCGACTGGAATAATTTGACCGACGAGCAACGAAGGGACGCGACGCAAATCCGCGATTTCACGACGGGAGGCAAACCGTTCGGTGCTCTAGTGCCTCCGGTCAGAATTTCGGCCACGTTTGGGCGGACGATCCATCCCGGCCGGCTGCGTTGCTCCTCGGTTACATACGTCGAGTATGCGCCCTCGTCGTGCCTTTCCGTCCGGGCGACTC
>PMLB01000228.1 GCA_003158735.1 Myxococcales bacterium
ACCCGTGGTGGGATTGGCCCACGAAGCCTTCTTGCTTTCGTCATAGGCATGCAACAAGAGCCCATCGGTCTTCATGCAATGGTTGACGATATCGGTCATCTGCGTGACCACCTCGTCGAATGCGGTGCTATCACCCGTTGCATGCCCGTAGCGGGCGAGGAACATCTCGCCCATGAACACGCCGTCGACCCACATCTGATTCGGCTTGTCGGTACTATGCCAAAAACCTCCGTCGCTGTTGCGCGGGTAGGTAGCAAAGGCTTTGCGCATGGTATCGGCGGCTGTGCGGTACTGCTGGGCCTGGGTTTGCTCGTACATGAGCAAAATGGCGTAGCCGGGCAGGAAATTATCCAAATTCCCTCCACTAAATCCTGAAACATTTCCGGCCGCGTTGACATGCTGGTCGACGTACTTCTTGATGTACGCGAGGTACTTGGGGTCTTGGGTGGATCGCCAGACCTTTTCGAGCGTCCACATCGTGTATCCGACCTCCCAAGAAAAGCTCGAGGAAGCGATGGTGTCGGGATTGGGGTTGCGCGCGATAACAGAATTGGCCATCCGCACAGCCCAGCCGAGGCTGCCACCCGAACCGCCAGTTCTGCCACCGGAGCCGGTGCCGCCCGAGCCCGCGCTTGCGCCGGTCCCGGTCTTGCCCGCAACTCCACCGCTCCCATACGAGCCACCCGCGACGGTGCCGCCTGTGGTGCCCCCGCTGCCTGTGGTTCCGCCCGTGGCCTTGCTGCCTGCCGGGCTCGTGGTCCCGCCGGTGCCACGCGTGATGCCCCCGCTGCCTGTGGTTCCGCCCGTGGCGTTGCTGCCTCCCAGGCTCGAGGTCCCACCGGTCGAAGTCGAGCCGCCGGTGCCCGGAAGCGTGTCCCCAGCACCGCCCGAAGAGGCAATTCCGCCCGTTCCTCCTGAGGCGGAAACACCACCCGTTGCGGTCATGCCGCCAGTTGCATTGCCGCCACCCATTCCGCCACCTCCGCCAGCGGGGGCGGTTGTTGCCGTTGCATCAGATCCTCGGCCGCCCGTGGCGCCCCCCGTGCTTGCGCCGGTGCCGCCGTCGGTTCCGGTCTTTCCGCCGGGACTGGTGGTGCCGCCACCACCGCTATTCGATTGGCAGCTGGGCGCAAGCAACGCGAAAGCGGCCCAGGCAGCGACCAACATGAAGCTCGAACGACAGCGGACTGGACTCCTCATGGAAACCTCATCAGCCAAGGAACAATTCGCAATCACCGAGCATAGTCTACCCCATCGCATCCTCGGCTTTGCAGTTGCATTGGCGCGTCGCGGCCACGAAAACCAACGCTTGGCAAGTGCGATTCTGATCTCTCCCACGAGTACCCGACGATCATCTTTATGGTGAGCGGGTTGCTTCCAGCGGTGAGTCCCTCGCCGATCCCAGCATTGAGCTCGATGTGAGACACCGCGAGCAGATTGAAGACTTCATAAATGTAGTGCTCTTGTTCGCGGCCGGAGGCGAAGCCAGAGAACGGACCGAGATTCCCGTAGTACTCGACGCCGACGGAGGCGAACTGGATCAGCTTGAAGACCGCCATGGCAGCAGGCTGAAACCATGGCCCCCGGTGGTAGTCGGGACCCGCGAGCGCGAGATCGACGATGGGGTTGAACGCCAAGAGCCAGTGCTCGTCCTCGTACGCCGCGATGGGCCGCAGCTCCATGCCCCAGCGATTGCGGTCGTAGTGTTGCGGCAGCAGCGACACTTCGAGGTTTGCGCCGAACCGCACGCGATCGCTGAACGACGGTGGAGTCACGAACTTCGAACGAAGTTTCGTGCCCGCGTAGTCAAAGGCGCCGTCTGCGCGCAAGGCGGTTTGCAAATAGCCACCGATTTCCCACCAAGACAGAAGCCCGAGCGACGGTTCGAGTGTGAAGTGGCTCTGGTGATTTGCGGGCAGCTCCGGCCCGACCGAAGTGTGCAGGCCGCTTGCCACGGAGTTTGCGTGTAGCTCAACACCGGGCATGCCGGGCTGGTTGGCTGTGCCATCGTAGACTTCGATCTCGAACGGATCGACCGCACGCCCAGGCCGAGGCAGAAATGTCACCAGAGCCGCAAGTGAAATGATGGCAACGCGCAAGACAGGGCTGCCCATGGTAGGTGGTTCACCTGACCAACAAGCGCAAACCGCAGACGTCGCAGATGGTTTCGAAATCGCGGTCGTGCGCCAGGACCTCAATGTCACGCTCGATCGCGATGGCTGCGATCAGGCAGTCCGCCGTGCCGCGCACGGAACGACCAGCGGCCCGGCAATGCCGGAAGAGACTCGCGGCGTGTTGGTAGGTTTCGGGGTAGACCGGTTCGAACCAAAGGCACGTCGCCAGTAGCTGCCGCAACTCGGCCGCATGTCTTTGGTCGCGTGCCCCTTGCAGGATCTCCTGAACCACGACACCCGTGACGGACAGTGAATCTCCTCGCTCGAAGGCAAGGGTCAGAATCCCGTCAGTGCGGGAACCGGTAGCGCGCAGCCACTCGATCCATGCGGAGGTGTCGACCAGCATGGGACGGGTGCGCTACTGCGCCTTTCGCATCTGGGAGAGATTTCCGGTCCAGCCGGATCCTCGAAGCTGTGCAGCCAGGCGCCGCTGTTCTTCGCGGGTGACCAATTCTTCTAGCGCTCGCCCGAGAATCTCACGGGTAGTTCGGGCGCCGGTGAGTTTGCGGGCTCGGGCAAGCAGGCGAGTGTCCACGACCACGTTGGTACGCTTCATACACCATTTGTACACCACTGCGGCGGGGACTGCCAGCCGACCGGTCGCGGTGGCCGCTCCAGACCACGGCCTGCCGTAGCCGTCATCTCGAGTTCTAGGGTTGATCTAGGGTGGTCGGCCAGCTCAGAGCTTGAGCAGATCCTCGGTCAACCCGGCGGCCTGGCCTACGGCTATGAGGGCGTGGGCTCGGTCGGCCAGAGCGTCCAGGTACGCCAGGTGGACGGCCGAAGCGGTCCGCTGGGCAATCAAGACCTCCACCAAGGTGGCGTCGCCGTGCTCATAGCTGTAGAGGATCTTCTCCAGCACTGACAGCGAATCGGACAGGGTTCCTCGATCGTAGAGCGCCACTCGCCCGGCAGCGGCCTGATAGTGGGCGATGGCTTTGCGCAATTCGCCCTGGGCGCGGGCGCGGGTGGCCTGCAATTGGCTTTGCGTCTGGCGATGTGTGTTGCGTGCTGCCGCCAGTGCTCCTTTGTAAATGAGTGAGAACGGCAGGGGCACGCTCACCGATGCGGCCACCAAGTCCGCGGCCTTCAGTTCCTCATCGCGGCCCGCTGCGAAGCTGTGTAGCCAGCCCGCACCGAGCGAAATGTCCACCACGCGCTTGGCTTCCTCCGATGTGATCTGCCGCTCGGCCCCCTGCACACGCGTGGCCGCGGCACGAACGTCGGAGCGCTTGTCGATGGCAGCCAGTAGCTGCGGTACATCCAGTGCGACCGACGCGGACTTGAGATCCCCGACCACATCGAAGGTCGGCTCTGCCTCGGGTCCGAGCAGCTGGGCCATGGCCACCTCGGCCGCGTGGAGTTCCCCTTGCGCATCCAGGACCTCCGCTTGGTACTGCTGCGCTTCCACGCGGGACTGCAGGAAATCGACCTGCGCTATGTCCCCGGCTGCCAGGCGGCGCTCATTCACCGCAACCAAGCGTTGCAGGTGAGAAAGCGCGTCTTGCTTCTGCGCGACCACCAGGCGCGCGTGAAGTGCATCGACGAAGGCGTCGGCGGCCAAACCATGCAAGGTGCGAATGGCGTCCTCGTAGTCGCAGCCCGCGGCGCCTAGCCCAGATTGCGCCACGGCCACGCGCGCACGGCGCTTGCCGCCCAGTTCGATGGGCACGCTCACCTGCGCGCCCGCTTGCGTGGGATTCCCCTGGCGGGTGACGTCGTACTGGCTCAGCCCGACGGTGAGCTCAGGATCGGGAAAGACCTTGGCCACGTCGATCTGGGCCCGCGCCACATCCATGCTCGCACGCGCGGCTTGCAGATCGGGGTTGGCCGCCAGCACCCGGCGCAGATAATCGCTGAAGTCCAGACGAGGCGCTGCGCCCTTGGTTTCGTCCGCGGCTGCCTGTGAACCGGCGAGCAACAACAGGGCGACAAGTCCCACTCGTGCGCGGGCCATCATTCCTTATCCCTCCTTGGTTGGCTGAAAGTGGCGCTCGACCGTGAGATACAGCACGGGCAAGATCGCGAGGGTCAGCAGCGTGGCGCTGACCAGCCCGCCCACCACCACCGTGGCCAGCGGACGTTGCACGTCCGAACCGATGCCGCGAGCCATGGCCGCTGGCAACAGGCCCACGGTGGCCACCCCTGCGGTCATGAGCACCGAGCGCAGTCGTTCGCTGGCCGCGCGCAGAACGGCCTGGGGCAAGGGCAAGCCCGAGTCACGGGCGCGATTGAGCGCGGAAACCATGATCACGCCGTTCTGCACGGCCACACCGAACAACGCGATGAAGCCGACCGCGCTGGAAACGTTGATGGTCATCCCGCGCAGGTGCAGTGCCACCATTCCCCCGAGCAGCGCCAGGGGAACGCTGATTAAAATCAGCGCCGCATGTCGGAGGGTGCCGAAGGCACCGTAAAGCAGCAGGAAGATCAGCGCCAGCACCATGGGCAGGATCACCGCCAGGCGAGCCTGGGCGCGCTGCTGGTTCTCGAATTGTCCACCCCAGGCCAGCTGCAGTTCGGGCGCCGATGTGCGCATGACCTGCGCCACCTTGGGCTGCGCTTCGGCGAGAAAATTCGACAGGTCACGCCCTCGCAGATCCAATCGCACGGTCATGTGTCGCCGGTTCATTTCGCGGGTGATGGTGCTTTCCCCGTCGCGAAGCGCGATGTGCGCTACCTGGGAGAGCGGGATGCGTCCGCCGTCGGGCGCGGTCAGCATGAGGTTGCCGATACTCTCCGGGCTGCTGCGCGCCTCGGGCAGAAAGCGCGCGGTCACTTCATAGCGGCGTTCGCCCTGGAAGACGTTGCCGATGGATTCGCCGCCGATGCCGATCTCGATGAGGTCGGCGATGTCCGAGACGTTGATGCCGAAGCGGGCTGCGGCCGCGCGATCCACCTCGATCTGCAGCTGGGGCAGCGGCGGTTCTTGATCGATGGTGACGTCGGTGGCGCCCCGAACCTGCTCCAGGACCGTGGCAACTTGTTCGGCCACCCCGCGCATCTCGCCGAAGTTGCGGCCGAAGATTTTGACCACCAACTCGCTGTGGGCGCCCGCAATCTTGTCGTTGACCATGTCGATGATCGGCTGAGCGAAGCTGACCTTGACCCCGGGAATGGCCTGGTAGCGGCGTTCCAGTTGCGCAATCAAATCGCGTTTGGTCATTCCTGACGGCCATTCGGAATAGGGGCGCAGGCCCACGAAGGACTCGATGTGCGAGGAGGTCCAGGGGTCCATGCCGTCGTCGGTTCGGCCCAGCTGAGTGACGATGCAACTCACTTGGGGAAACTCGCGGGTGGCCTGGCGCAACTCATTGGCCATCTCGCTCGCCTTTTGCAGAGATATGCCCGGCGGCAGGATCACCTGCAACCACAGCGAACCTTCGTCGAGCTGCGGCAGAAATTCACGGCCGGCCAGGACCGCCAGCACGACGGCTAGCGCCACCGCGACGCCACCTGAAATGAGTGCCTGGCGGGGTCGCAGGATCAGCCAACCCAGACCACGTTCGTACTGGCGGCTCAGCCAGGTGAGCCAGACATTGTGAAAAGTCTTGCTCGGTTTGGCGAACGAGAACAGCGCCAGCCCAGGAATCAGCGCGAGCGCCACCAGCACCGCGCCGGTCAGCGCATAGCCGATGGTGTAGGCCATGGGAGTAAATAGCTTGCGCTCCACGCGCTGGAACGCGAACAGCGGCAGATACGCCGTGATGATGATGGCGGTGGCAAAGAACATGGGGCGCGCGACCTGCACGGCTGCCTCGCGCACGTCGGTTTCGGTCAGATACGCCTCGGGCCGCTCTTCGCGGCGCTGCAGCACGTTTTCGAGCACGACGATGGCGCCGTTGACCAGGATGCCGAAATCGATGGCGCCCAGGGACAGCAGATTGGCGGGAATGTTGGTCGTGGCCATCAGCACGAAAGCGAAGAGCAGCGAGACTGGCACGGTCAGGGCAACGATGAGGGCGCTGCGCGCACTACCCAGGAAGGCCAGCAGGATCAGCACCACCAGCCCCATTCCCTCGAGCAGCGTGCGCGAAACCGTATGAACCGTGGTGTGGACCAGATCCGTGCGATCGAGATAGGGAACGATCTTCACGTCGGAGGGAAGAACACCGTGATTGAGCGCGTCGACCTTGGCGTGCACGCCCTCGAGCACCTGCGACGGATTGTTGCCGCGTAGGAGAAGGACGATGCCAGTCACCACGTCGGGCATCGCGTCCTTGCCGGCTATGCCTTTGCGGGTCAGCACGCCGAACTGCGGCCGACCCAGATCTTTGAGAAACACCGGCGTGCCGCGCACCGAGGTGACCACGATGTTGCCTAGATCCTCGGGCGAGCGAATCAGGCCAATGCCGCGGATGACCGCCACCTGCTCGCCCCGCACCAGCAAGCTGCCGCCCGCATTGGCGTTGTTCGCCTTGATGGTGCCGATGACCTGCTGGAGCGACAGGTTGTATTGCGCCAGCTTGGAGGGATCGAGGGCGAGCTGGAACTCGGTGGTCTCACCGCCGAAGGTGCTGACGTCCGCGAGCCCAGGCACCTGCTTGAGCGCGGGGATGACCTCCCACTGCT
This sequence comes from Myxococcales bacterium, assembly GCA_003158735.1. Classification (GTDB taxonomy): domain Bacteria; phylum Myxococcota_A; class Polyangia; order Fen-1088; family Fen-1088; genus Fen-1137. The sequence continues at coordinate 6,747 of PMLB01000228.1, forward strand.
GCATCGCCGTCAGTTCACGCACGCTGCGCGTGCTGGACTCGAGCGTGTAGCGGTAGATTTCGCCCACCGCAGAGGTCAGCGGGTCCAGGGTGGGGGTGACACCGTCGGGCAGGGTGGCGCTTGCGATGCGTTCGCGGATGCGGGTGCGGGCGAAGTAGTCGTCCACACCATCGCGAAATACCAGGGTGATGAGCGACAGGCCGAAGGTGCTGCGCGAACGCATGACTTGCAGGCCGGGAATACCGTTCAGCTCGCGTTCTAGCGGAACCGTGATCTGCTCTTCCACTTCCTCGGCGGCATGGCCCGGGTGCTGGGCGATCACCTGCGCTGTGGTGTCGGTGATGTCGGGGTAGGCCTCGATGGCCAAGGTGGTGAACGAGTAGTATCCGAAAACGCAGAACAGAATGAATACCGCCACGGCCAGCCAGCGTTTGTGCAGGCAGGCGGCCACCAGGCGTTCGATCATGGAAACACGATGGTGTTGGCGGTCACGATGCGCTCACCGGCTGCCAAACCGCGTACGATGCAGGTTCCTTCGGGCAGGGCGTCGCCCACTTCCACCACCCGGCGCTCGAAAGTCCAGGGCGCCTTTTCGACGAAGAGATAACTCTTGTCGGCGCGCACCACCAGCGCCGCCGGCGGCACCAGCAACTCGGGCAATTCCGTGCCTCGCAGGGTCACGCGCGCGAACATGCCCGGCTTGAGGCGGCCACCAGGATTGTCCAGCTCGATGCGCACTTTCACGCTGCGGGTTTCCGGGGCCAGCACCTCGCCGATGAACTGCACGCGACCGACCAAACGCTGTCCCGGATAGGCGGAAAAGTCGATCAGCGCATCTTCGCCGACGGCGACGCGCTGGATATCCTTTTCGGGAACATTGGCCGTCACCCAAATGGTCGAGAGATCGGCCACAATCATCAATACCGCAGCCGGGTCGTTCTGGTATTCGCCCGAGGCCGTGGCCAGGTCGATGATACGGCCCGAAACCGGAGCGCGGACCTGCAGCGGCCTACCCACTTGGCCGGGATCCATTCCCAGCAGGCGCAGCCGCGTCCCGGCGCGCTCCAGCTCGCTGTGCGCCAAGTCGCGTTCGGTTTCAGCCTGTTCGAGTTCCCGCTTGGCTCCGATGCCGTGCTCGACCAGATCCTTCTGGCGCGCGACCGCGCGGTTGGCCTGCGCCTCGGCCGAGCGCGCCTTGAGATAGTCGGTCTGGGCCGCCACAAGGTCCGATGAATCCAGGGTAAAAAGCGGCGCGCCTTGCTTCACCGCCTCGCCCAGGCGGACGAACAGCTTGACCACTCGGCCGGGCAAAGGCGGCGAGATCTTGGCCATCTTGGCCGGATCGGCCTCGGCAGTGGCTGGCACGTTCAGTTCGTGGTGCACCGGCCTGGCTGCAATTGCCTCGACCTTGACCCGTGTGCGCATGGGCGAACCTTCGGGGATGACCAAGCCTTGCGGCAGGTCTTGCACCGGCCGTGGCAAATCGCTATCGGACGAGGCGCCGGCTTTACGGCCGCACCCGCTGCCGAGAGCAGGCAACATGGACATGATGAAGATGCCAGCGAAATGGCGGTGATGCGCGGACATGGGATCACATCTCCTGATACTAGGACTAGGTCATTCGAACGGTTCCTAAGCTAGCAGGCGAGCACCCCCCACGCCCATTTCCTGCGCCGAGCCAACCCGCAAAGCCCGGGCGGGTGATCGGGGAACGCGAGGTCGAAGGACCGGTTGAGATAGGGCGAGTAGGTGTGGACGCGCAGGACCTGGTTTGCCGTGTCGCTTTCTTCAGCAGGAACGCAACCCTGTTCCGTTCTGCGGCATCCTAAAGCGTGCGCGCCAAGAATGCGAATGCAGGCGATCGGAGACCGACGAGGGCTTACAACGCACGGCCTACGCCTATGTGAACCATTTGTCTTCGCCGTTCCACTGCGAAATACGGGAACCAGGGAATCGGCAGGGTTTTCGCAAGAACGCGCAACAACTGCACCGCGGAGGGAATTATGAAAACCGGAACAGGGAATGTGACACAAGCTCTGGTGCGAGGTGGGCTGGCTCTACTTCTCGTGGGCACCATCAACCTCCTCCAAGGCTGCGGTTCGTCCGGTGGAGGTTCGAGCTCAAATGCCGGCGCATCAGGCTCAGGCGGCGCGGGCGGGACACAGAGCGGTGGCTCGGCTGCTGCGACCAGCAGTAGCTCGAACGGAGGCGGCTCGACCGCTGCTGGCGGCAGCGAACCGGTCGGCGGTTCTGCGACTGCAGCCGGCGCTACTGCGAGCGGCGGCTCTGTAGCGATGGGTGGAACGACCAGCAGTGGCGGCGGCGCTGGGAGCAGCGGTTCGGCTGGGGCAGGTGTAATGACTAGCAGTGGCGGCGACACCGCGACCGGCGGCGCGACCACATCGAGCGGCGCGACCACATCGGGCGGAGCGACCAAAGGAACGGGGGGCAGGACCGGGAGCGGAGGCGCCACCGCAGGCGCAGGAGGGACTGCTGCTGGCACCGGCGGAGTTGCGGGAGCCAGCGGAGGGTCGGGCGTCGGTGGCAGCTCCGGCGCCGCCGGGAGCCCAGGCGGCTGTATGCCGGCCGGCACCGCGGCAGCCTGCTCTCTCGTCGCCCAAGGTACGGATTACCCCGGGATGTACCTGACGGCCTGCCCGCCTACGGCCACGCATGTTGCGGGGGCGATCACGCCCGGCGGAGCCGCTGTCACGGCGACCAAGGGCACCGGCAGCTACACATTGGACAACGGAATCGAACACATCGTCATCACCTGTGCGAGCGGGACCATCAAGACCTGGACGTATAAGGGAACCGACCTACTCGCCGGAGGAAACAGTGGCGGGCAAGTCTACTGGGAGCTTGAAGCCGGCAACGGCACGTGCACTCTGACCTCCGATCCCGCGACCAACGGCGGAAAACAAGCAGAGGTCCGTATCCACACGACAGGCAGCACCAACAACCTCGACGTGGACATCGACTACGCGCTTCTTCAGGGGAGTTCCGGTTTCTACGCCGCCGCCGTTCTCACGCACCCCGCGGCAAACGCCGCCACCAACGGCGGCGAGTGGCGTGTCAACGTCTATAACGGGTCAATCTTCGATTGGAACAGCCTCGATGCCCTGCGCGACGGAGGCAACAGCGTAGGAGGGCCTACGGGTTGGCTAGACACCAGCGAGGCAGACTGGGCAAACGGCAGCGCCGTCACCGGCGCCCCCAAGGAAGTCGAGCAGGCGCCCAACGGAGGAGTCTACGTTTGCAAGTACAGCTGGACGGCAGACATCGGCGACACGGATGCCTGGGGATGGAGCTCCAGCACGAAGAACGTCGGAATGNNAACATGCTCGGGGGCAGCCACTACGAGGGGGCCGAGGCCGCCGAGACGATCGCGGCGGGAACGCAGCTCAGCAAGGTCTACGGGCCGTTCTTCTACTACAACAACAGTGTTCCGGCGGGGACTGCCAATGCCGGCACCGTGCTGTTCGCGGACGCCATTGCCCAGGCCAAGGCCGAGCAGGA
>PMLB01000024.1 GCA_003158735.1 Myxococcales bacterium
GAGCGCGGCGCAGTCAACACCTCTTTCGGTTTGTACGGACCCACGGGAAACGCACGTCATTGGATGTAACGCGGCAGGTGCCGATGGTGGCGCCGATGAAGTAGGTCGCCCGGCAACCACGGGGCGATGGGCCCAAGCGGAAGGCGAGACCAAGGTCCTGAAGTCCGCCAGCCCTCAGAATTCTGAGGGTACCCATCCCTGATTCGGCGTGCTCTCCGGTCGGGAGACAGACTTGAAGTTGGCCTCGAACTTGCTGATAACCTGCCCACTCGACCCGGAGGCAGCCATGACTCGTTTGATATCAGGCAGGACCGCTTGTTCTGTTCTCGCCGCGCTTTGCTTACCCACGCCTGCTGGCTGTGGTTCAGGCAGTACCCGTGGAAGCGGAGGAGCGGTGGGCAGCGGTGGTGCTGCTGCCGGGGCGAGCGGCGGCACGACCACAACAGTGGGCTCGGCCCAACCGGATGGCGCGGCTAGCGATGGCGCAGACGTGGGTGCTGGTGGTTCTGGCAAAGGAGCGGCCGGTGGCAGCGGCGCGGCGGGCGTCAGCGGTGGCCCAATGAGTTCCGGCGACGGCACATCGGGCGGCAGTGGGGGCGCGAGCATGGGCTCCGGCGGAGCTACGAGTGGCTCAGGCGGTGCAGCGAATGGGGACGCGGCTGTGACGAACTTCGGCGGCACCTTGAGCGGCAGCTTCACGAGTGGCGGCGCTGGTCACTCCGGCTCCGGGGGCACCACGGTTGAGAGTAGCCTCCCATCGTGCGACGGGGGCGTCCTGTCACTGCAAGCGGTTTGGCCGTTGCCAGCGACGATCAGCGCATGGCCATGGGCGATCGCCGTGGACGGCCAAGGCAATGTCTACGCGGCAGGGTCTTTTGACGTGTCGGCGTCGTTTGGAACCGTGGTGCTGACCTCGAATGGTCCCCAGGACATGTTCCTTGCGAAATTCGACTCGACTGGCGCGCTCGTGTATGCGAACCGCTACGGCGGCCCAAGCTTTGACGACGCGTCGCCAGCACTAGGAGCGTGTTGCGGATAGGGCACCTGGCGGCCTTCGCTTCGCTCAGGTCGCCAGGCGCAAAAGGGGATCGACAAGGACCATCGTCTATGATCTCTTGAGGGCGTGACGAAGACGTACCGGCCGTACAGCCCAAAGCAGGCATTTCTGTTCCCGCCATCGCCATCGGACTGGCTGCCCGAGGGCCACTTGGCGCACTTCGTGATGGACGTGGTGGGGCAACTGGACTTGTCAGCAATCCACCAACGGTGCCAAAGCGCGGACCCGCGAGGCACCCAGCCCTACCACCCGGTCATGATGACCAGCTTGCTTGTGTACGGGTACTGCGTAGGTGTGGCGTCATCCCGGAAGATCGAAAAGAAGACGTGGGAGGACGTGGCGTTCCGGGTCATCGCCGGGGGCGACCAGCCAGACCACACACGCATCAGCGAGTTCCGGCGCGTCCACCTGAATGCCCTGGCTGAGCTGTTCACCCAAGTGCTGGGCCTGGCGAAGAAGGCCCGACTGGTCAAGCTGGGCAACGTCGCATTGGACGGGACGAAAATGAAGGCGAATGCGTCGAAACACAAGGCGATGAGCTACGATCGGATGCAGAAGGACGCCGTGCGATTGCGCCAGAAGGTGCAGGAGTTACTTGCGGCGGCCGAGGCTGCCGACGCGCAAGAAGATGCGGAGTTCGGTGCAGGCTGCCGAGGCGACGAGTTGCCCGAGGACCTTCGGCACGCGGAATCTCGTCTGGCTCGAATCAAGCAGCTCAAGGCGGAACTCGAAGCCGAAGCTCGTCAGCAAGACGAGGAGGCAGCCAAGCACAAGGACGATCCGCCGCCCGGCCCGGCAGAGACGCCGCTGCCGAAACACCAAATCCCCAGGACGAAAGACGGCAGCATCGATCCGAAAGCTCAGCGCAATTTCACTGACCCGGAAAGCCGGATCATGAAGGGCTCAGAAGGATATGTGCAGGCATACAACTGCCAGGCGGCAGTCGACGAGGAACACCAGATCATCATTGCGCAGGCCGTGACCAACCAGGCACCGGATGCGGAGCACTTGGTGCCGATGTTGGCCCAGACCGTGGCGAACTGCGCTGCGAAGCCCGACAATCTGTTGGCGGATGCTGGCTATTTTTCCGAGGCCAACGTGTGCGAGACAACGAAGTGGGGCGTCGAACCGTTCATCCCGCCGCGCCGCCAGAAGCACTCCGAGGAGCCCAAGCCAGTGCTGGGACGTCCGCCTGCCAACCTCGGGATCAAGGACCGCATGGTGCGCAAGCTCGCGACCAAACCTGGTCGAGCCGTCTATGCTCTGCGGAAGAAAATCGTCGAACCCGTCTTTGGGCAGATCAAAGAGGCCCGCGGATTCCGACGATTCCTTCTTCGTGGCCTTGTCAAAGTGCGCAGTGAATGGGCATTCATTGCCCTGACCCACAACCTACTCAAGATCTACCGCGCCCAACCTCACGCAACCTGAGCCAAAATACCTCCACGCCGGCCCGCAGGCGGCGTACCTGTCCGCAGTTACGCTTTCAGCAGTGACCTGCCAATCCAGGCCGGTCCCGCCGAGGACCGGCGGGGAGGCTCTGGGCCTTCAATCCGCAACACGCTCCTAGCCGTCGACGACATGGGCAATGCCTATCTTGGCGGTGGTTTCGGGCAGACGCTCGACTTCGGTGGAGGGACAACGCCGCTCGTGGCCCTGACTAGCGACGCGTTCGTGGTCAAGATCGGAGCAGCGGGGCAGACGCTCTGGGCACAACGATTCGGGTGGGCCGGCGAGACATGGGCCAACGGCGGCAGCGGCTAT
>PMLB01000311.1:0-23217 GCA_003158735.1 Myxococcales bacterium
TCCGCTATCAAGAGCGTATCGTCGCCATCGAGCGCGATTGACGACGGCTGCATCCGCGCTGCGGTTGCTGGGCCGCCGTCGCCGGTATGCGACCCGGTGTCCGGGCATGTCGACCCAGCCACTGTGTTGATGATGCCGCTTGGCGAGATGCGACGCACGCGGCACTCACTGCTGTTTGTCACGTAGATTGAGCCATCCCGGCCCACCGCCAAGTCAGCCACCGGCACATCGTACACTTGACTGACTGCCTTGAAGGTGGCTGCCTTGGCCGGCCCGCCGTCGCCGCTGGCTACCAGGTTGCTGCAGTCTCCCCCCGCCACCTGCGAGTTTCCACCATCTCCCGTCAACTTCATGAGGCGTAGGCAACTGCCACGCTGGTCAAGATAGTAGACGGTTCCGTCGGGCCCGACCGCAATGGCCAGGACTGTACCCATTGGGTAGTACGGGTAGATGGGACTCTGTTCCTCTACCATCGAGCTTCCAAGGTACGTTCCGTCGGAGCTCACGTGGTCGATGTAGAGCAACCCAGTCGTCCCATAGCATACCCCCGCCGAAAAGTAGACACTGCCGTCTGGCGCAGTGGCGAGTGCCACCACTGGCCGCCCCCACCATGCGCAAAGGACTGGGGTCTCCGCGGGTGGCACCCCATTGGTGGTGAAGTACGTGGTGTGCGTGCCCGCGACCGGATTGACTTTCCAGATCTCACCAACGTTTATGCCATCGGGCGACACGCTGTTCCCGGGAGGCTGGCCAGTCAGGTAGAACGAACCATCAGGCGCAGTGGCAATGCGATATGTAGAAGTGGCATAGCCCGGGGTCATCACCGTCCCGGACGCCCCGCGCGTGACTGGGTGCTCTCTCTCGCCGTCGCCCCGCCAGAGGAAACCGCTGAAATCGTACATATGGTTGCTGTCAATGGTCCACGCGCCCAGGCCGCCGCCCTTGGCCAGGTAGGTTCCCAGCTTCGTGTCCGAGCTGGGCAGGTCTTGCGCGAGAGTCATGATCGTGCGTCCGGGAACCCCACTCAGCGTCGCGCTGTCAGGTAGAGAGCCGAAGCTGACTGTGGAGTGCCAGTTGCCATCGGGCGGGTTCGTGTAGATGAGTGGATACTCGTAGGCAATGTGCACGTACGCGGGCTGCCGTCCGCTCACCAGGCGTCCAAGATTGTCCTTCCCATCCCACAGGAACCTGTAGCCCAGGTTCGGGGCGGGTACGAAGTCTTGCTCGAAGGTCTGCCCGGCGACCGCGATCTTCAGCTTGATGTTGCTCAGACCTGCCGGAGGCGAAGCGCCGGCCAGGCTCACCAGCAGTTCGTCGGCCGCCTTGAAGCCCTCGACGCGGTTGCTGCGGTAGTTCAGTGAGAATGGTGTCCCCACGATCTCGACTTGCTCGCCCAGAACCTGATTCCGCGTCTCGATGATTGAGCCATTGAGATTCTCGGGATTATGGTTCTGGCCGCCATTGCCCTGGCCACCGGAATTCGTCACGCAGCAACTGCCCGCCGTGCAGCCGCCGGGGCCGCCGCCGGAGCTTCCGTCCCCACCGGGGGGGCCAGCCCCGACTGGCGGTGAGCCGCCGCGATTGAAGTCCCATGTCGTGAAGTGGCCGACGGGCACGCGCCACAAGGTCTGGCCAGGTTGGTATCGCTGCGCGAGGAAGGTCAGCTCGCTGTCAGTGATTCCCATGGCCTGGCGCCCGACGGTGGGAACCGGGTTGCCGCTTCCATCCACGTCAAGTTGGGCCATTCCGCCTGTGACAGACAGCACCTTCACCACGGCTCCGTTCTGAGCAGGAATCCACGCGTGTTTGCCCGTGTCGTAGTACCCGGCCGGGATCGCGCTGCCTACCGCAAATCCCAGGAAGTTTTCCATGTAGTGATACAGCGGCTGACTGAAGTGGATCATCTTGGCGCCCACGGCCAGCGCCTCGTCCACCGTGTAGTCGACCGCGTAGGTGTAGGCCGTGTTCAAGGGCAAAGGTGCGGGCATGGCCGCCGGCCCCGTGGCCCCCACTGTGTACTCCGTCACCCGGATGCTCAGTGTGTTGAGCGGCGCGGTCGTGCCGTCGGGCAGGTCCATCGTCGCTTGGGTTCCCGCCGGCATCAGCACCGTGGCCTGTCGTGTTCCGTCGGTGTCGGTGACCACGCTCCCGGTTGCCACCTGCAACACAGCCTGCGCCGAGCTAACCACTGTGACCTGCGGATCAGCCGCGATCATGACGACGTCGTCAATCTGCGTAAAGCCCTGCCAGGGCACCTGCACCGGCCGGTCCACCGGCAAGTAGCCCGACTTCGACATCTGCAGGGTTGAGGTGCCCCCACCGTTGACCACCAAATCATAGCCGCCGTCGACACGACTAGCCGTCGCGCCGAGTTCGAGATGTCCGGCAACAGCCACTTTCACTCCCTCGATCGGTGAGCCGTCACGGGCGACGATACGGCCACGGATCCCGGCCGCGCTGTAGGACTGAATGGTTCCCGCGGCCACTCCGATCTGGCTGGGGCTTGTGCCCTGATAGATGTAGGCAAGCGTGTCAGCCAGATTCGCAGTCACGGGCGGGGGCAGCGCAGGTATCCCGACGCACGCACCGGCCTGACAACTATCCGCCGAGGTACTGTCGATCCCGTCGTCGCAAGGCGTGCCGTTGGACTTGCCCGCGTATAGGCACCAGCCGGTCGGCGGATCGCACACGCCGGCCTCCTGGCAGTCATTGCCGTTGCCACACGTGATGGGATTGGTGCCCACGCACGCGCCCGATTGACAGGTATCGATGCGCGTGCAGAGGTTGTTGTCGTTGCAAGCGGTACCGTTGGTCTTGTTCGGGTTGGAACAAACGCCGGTCGACGGATTACACGTGCCCACGTTGTGGCACTGATCGAGAACCGAACAAACCACGGGGTTGGTGCCGCTGCAGGTACCACTCTGGCAGGTGTCGATCTGGGTACAGGCATTGCCGTCGTTGCAGGCCACGCCATTGGCCTTCGTCGGGTTGCTACATGTCCCGGTCGCGGTGTTGCATGTGCCACCGTCGTGGCACTGGTCACTGGCCGTGCACGCGACCGGGTTGCTGCCCATGCAACTTCCCGCCTGGCAGGTGTCGGTCTGCGTGCATCCATTCCCGTCGTTGCAGGCTGTGCCGTCGAGCTTCGTGGGGTTGCTGCATGTTCCCGTCGCGCCGTCGCAGATACCAGCATCGTGACACTGGTCGCTCGCTGTGCACACCACAGGATTCCCGCCGGTGCACGTGCCGCTCTGGCAGGTATCTGTGCGCGTGCAGGCATTGCCGTCGTTGCACGAAGTCCCGTTATCCTTTGCCGGATTCGAGCACAGACCGGTCGCCGTGTTGCACGTACCCGCGTCGTGGCACTGGTCACTGGCCGTGCACGCGACCGGGTTGCTGCCCATGCAACTTCCCGCCTGGCAGGTGTCGGTCTGCGTGCATCCATTCCCGTCGTTGCAGGCTGTGCCGTCGAGCTTCGTGGGGTTGCTGCATGTTCCCGTCGCGCCGTCGCAGATACCAGCATCGTGGCACTGATCGCTCGCCGTGCACACGACCGGGTTGCTTCCACTGCAGGTTCCCGTCTGGCAGGTGTCGGTCTGCGTGCATGCATTCCCGTCGTCGCAGACAGTGCCGTCGAGCTTCGCCGGGGTGCTGCACATCCCGGTCGTCATGTCGCAGGTGCCAGCATCGTGGCACTGGTCGATGGGCCTGCACACCACTCCGTGACACTTCTCACTCACACAATCCGCCGAGCACCCGTCGCCTGGAACGTTGTTCCCGTCGTCACATTCCTCGCCCGGCTCCACCTGGCCGTTGCCACAGATTGGAACCTGGCCACACAACTGCCCGACAACTTGTTCGGGCGCCATCTGGGGCGCCGTCGTCCCGTCGCCGAGCTCGCCGTCTGCGTTGCTACCCCAGCACCACAGGCTGCCATCGTGTCGCCTGCCGCAAGTGTCGCCAGTGCCCGCCGAAACCCCTGCCCACGCCTGGCCGGGGATTCGCACAGGTACAAGCCGATTCACCAGCGTTCCATCCCCGACCTGCCCAAGTTCGTTGTCGCCCCAGCACCACAGCCTTCCATCTCCCTGCACGCCGCATGTGTGCGCGGCGCCGCCTGATACCGTCGACCAGGATGCGCTGCCCACCTGCACTGGTATCGGGCTGCTCGTGGTCGATCCTGTCCCCAGTTGCCCAAAGGCGTTCGCGCCCCAGCACCACAAGCTCCCGTCCAGCCTGACTCCGCAGGTGTGGGCGCCGCCTGCGCCTACGCCCACCGACACGTTCGACCAGTTCGCGCCGCCGACCTGAACGGGCGTGAGGCTGTCTTCGGTTGCACCGTTTCCCAATTGGCCGTCGGCATTGTAGCCCCAGCACCACAGCGTCTGATCGGCCTTGATCCCGCATGTGTGCCAGTTCCCTGCTGCCACCGAGACCCAATTCGTTCCAACCACTTCAACAGGCACCGTGCTGCTGTCTTGCGTGCCATTGCCCAGGCCCCCGTGCGTGTTGTCGCCCCAACACCACAGCGTCCCGTTCCCCTGCACGCCGCAGGTGTATGTGCGGCCAGCCTGCACCGTCGTCCAGTTCTGTCCCACAACCTGGGTCGGGATCGAGGTGGCGTCTGTCGTCCCGCTGCCCAGCTGCCCCGATCCGTTGCCGCCCCAGCACCAGAGCGTGCTGTCGCGGCGAATAGCGCAACTGTGAGACTCGCCCGCAGAAACGGACGCCCAGTTCCAAGTGGCCGCCCCTGTTCGCACCGGGATCCGGCTGTCAGTCGTCGTGCCGTTGCCAAGCTGGCCTGCCCCGTTCGCGCCCCAGCACCACAGGCTGCCGTCTGCGCGAACCGCGCAGCTATGTGCCGCGCCCACGCGGATGTCGGCAACGGCCGCGCAGGGTATCGTTCCCTGGCAGACGCCGGCTGTGCAGGCGTCCCCTTGAGAGCTCGCATTGCCATCGTCGCAAGACGTCCCATCTGCCTTCGCCGGATTGCCGCACAAACCGTTGCTGGGGTTGCATTCGCCGACGTCGTGGCACTGATCGCTCGCTGAACACTTGACAAGATTGCTGCCAGTGCACGCTCCGCCTTGGCAGGAATCTGTCTGCGTGCACGCGTTGCCGTCGTTGCACGCGTTCCCGTTGTTCTTCGGACTCCAGGCCGTCTGGCTGGTGCCAGGCGTGCACTGCTGGCACTGGTTGGTTGGACTTGTGGTGCCGGCCCCGTAGCACGCCCTGTCGACGAGGCAGTTTCCGGCCGTGACGGTGTGGGAGCAAGTCCCATCGCCCTTGCAGGAGTCGGCGGTGCAGTCCAGCCCGTCGTCGCAGCTATACGCCGTTCCGCCACACACGCCGGCCGCGCACACGTCGTTCTTGGTGCAGGCATTGCCGTCGTCACACAACGTCCCGTTGTCCTTCGGACTCCAGGCCGTCTGGCTGCTGCCGGGCGTACACTGCTGGCACTGGTTCGCCGGGCTAGTCGAACCGGCGGCGTAGCATGCCCCGCCGATCGCACAGTTGCCGGGCAAGGGCGCAAAAGTGCAGGTCCCGTCGCCGTTGCAGGTATCGGTGGTGCAGGCCATCCCGTCGCTGCAGGTGTACGCGGTTCCGCCGCACACTCCCGCACCGTTGCAGACATCGTTCTTCGTGCAGGCGTTGCCATCATTGCAAGCGGTGCCACTGGCCGTCGGACTCCACGCCGTCTGGCTGGTCGCGGGCGCGCATCGCTGACACGGATTGAGCGGGTTGCCGGCTCCGCTGGCAAAGCATGCCCCGTCGATAAGGCAGTTTCCTGCCGTGACGCTGAAAGTGCATGTTCCATCACCGTTGCAGGAGTCAGCGGTGCAGGCCATCCCGTCGTTGCAGCTATAAGTCGTGCCCGCGCAGGCGCCCGCCGTGCATACGTCGTTCTTGGTGCAGACGTTCCCGTCGTTGCACGCGGTCCCGTTGTTCTTCGGACTCCAGGCCGTTTGGCTGGCACTCGGAGTGCACTGCTGGCACTGGTTGGTCGGGCTGGTGGCGCCCGCCCCGTAGCACGCCCCGCCGACGAGGCAGCTTCCGGCCGCGATCGTGTGGGTGCAAGTCCCGTCGCCGCTGCACGAATCAGCGGTGCAGGCGAGCCCGTCGTCGCAGCTATACGCCGTTCCGCCACAGCTCCCTGCCGTGCACTGGTCGTTCTTGGTGCAAGCGTTGCCGTCGTTGCACGCGGTCCCGTTGTCCTTCGGACTCCAGGTTGTCTGGCTGGCGCCAGGCGCGCACTGTTGGCACTGGTTGGTTGGACTTGTGGCGCCCGCGCCGTAGCAGCCCCCGCCGATCACGCAGTTACCGGGCGCGACCACAAAGCTACAGGTCCCGTCGCCGTTGCAGGCATCGACAGTGCAGGCCAACCCGTCGCTGCAGGCATACGGTGTCCCTCCGCACTGTCCTGCACCGTTGCAGACATCGTTCTTCGTGCAGGCGTTGCCGTCGTTGCAGGCGGTGCCACTGGCCGTCGGACTCCACGCCGTCTGGCTGGTCGCGGGCATGCATTTCTGGCACGGGTTGAGCGGGTTGATAGCTGCGCTGGCAACGCACGCCCCGCCGATGAGGCAGTTTTCTGCCGTGACGCTGAATGCACAGGTTCCATCGCCGTTGCAGGTATCGGTGGTGCAGGCCAGCCCGTCGCTGCAGGTGTACGTCGTCCCCCCGCAGGTGCCAGCCTTACACACGTCATTCTTCGTGCAGGCCTTCCCGTCGTTGCACGAAGTCCCGTCGCTCTTCGCCGGATTCGAGCACAGGCCCGTCGCCGAATCGCAGACCCCAGCGGCATGGCACTGATCCAGCGCCGTGCAGGACACCGGCGTGCCAGCGCTGCAATGCCCTGCCCCGTCGCACGCCTCTGCGCCGTTGCAGGGATTGCCATCGCTGCATGATGTGCCCGCGGGCGCGGCAACATGGGTGCATTCGCCGCAGGTGTTGCAGCTATCGACCGTGCAAAGATTGCCATCATCGCAGCCCGCCACGCTGCACGCCGCGAATCCATCCTGGAACACGATCCTTGCGCCGGCCCCGCCCACGTCGATGTCGCGCGCCATGAATGCCCCGGTAGCAACGATCCCGGTTCCCATGGACAACGTCCCATTGGGAACCAGGATGAGTGCGGTCACCACATTGCCGGTGCCAAGCGACGCGGCCGGTGGGGTGGCTCCCAACGATCCGGTGGTCCCGTTCTGCCCCGAGACTTCAATGTGGACATCACGCGCGGTCAGCGTCGTGCCTGATGCGGCTCCAATGAAGCTGCCGGACGAGGTGCTCAAGCGACCTGCCACGCGAAGCTGGACCGAGCCGAGGGCTTGGACTTGTGCACCCGTTCCCACGGTGAGGCTGGCCATGTCGTACTGACCGCTGTTGAGGCGCAGCTTGCCGCCTGTTCCGACACTGACCGCTGCGAATTGCCCGGGCGACGCCGTTACCGTAGCGCCGGTGCCCACTGTGAGATTGGAACTGCCAGGCGAAGCCCCGCACGCAGCAGGCAGGGCCGGCAGCGGCACCAGCGCCGAAATCTTCCCGTGAGTTGTGCCCACGCCATTGATGAAGCGGTTGGTCTGTATGTCACCCACGGTGTCGCCAGTCCCCAACTGAACCGAGTCCGCGATGATGTTATGGGTGGTCTGGGTTTGCACCCCGGTGAGCAGATCGATGGCCACGCCGCCTGCCAAGAACGGACCGCTGCCGGTTCCGCGCGCGCCGATATCGCCGCCGTTCACCACCGCGCCGCCGGTCTGCAGCCGGATGCTGTTCTGCGCTTCGAGCACGAAGTCGCCCAGCTTGGGGCTCGCATTGAGCGCTGCAGTGGCCGCGCTCACACTTGGCCCGCCCGCCGGATCTCTTCGCGAGCACCCGGCCACGGCGAGAGCGAGCACAGCGAACGCAAGTGCCAGCCTCGGCTCAGACGAGAAGACGACACACGAGCGACGAGAAATGCAGAAGCCTCTCATGTCTAACCCCCAAGCAATGGACAATCAGACGGGCGAAACAGTTCCTTGAACGTCCCGTGAACTACCGGGCTGCTGCCAAAGTGAGCGGCTACGGTAACGCCAGCGAGGGGCTAGAAGACAGCAGAAAACGCAGGCCGCCGTGAAACAGTGGCGCAGATTGCCACACACCCTCACACGTGGCCTACCCGCGCGCATGAACATCGGAAAAGCGGCACGAGCAGTTGCAAGTAGCGCGGCTGCTGAAGGCTGCGAGCTGAGCCGTGGGAGAGGGCGCGGCCACGGCTACCGAGAAGCTCCACAGGAGGTCATCCCCGTGATTTAAGCGAAGAGAACACAACGTCCTCCAACATCCCGATAGATCTGCTATACATGAAAGTTGACCATGTTCCTGACCCTCCTCATCGGAGCCATGACGGTCGGCTCGCTGCATGCTTTGGCACCAGACCACTGGGTGCCATTTGCCGCCGTGGCGCGCGGCCGGTCCTGGTCTGCCGGGCGCACCGCACGGGTGACCTTCCTGTGCGGGTTCGGCCACGTCAGCGTGTCTGCCTTGCTCGGGCTCGTGGCCCTCTTCGTCGGGCTCGAGGTCATGAAGAGCTTCGGCAGCAGCATGGGTGGGGTGGCTGGCATCTTGCTGGTGGGCTTCGGCCTGGCCTACGGGGTGTGGGGACTGCGGCGCGCCGCCGGCCAGAAGATGCACGGGCACCACCATCACCACTACGACCACGTTCACGATCCTTCACGCGCGTCGGTGTGGGGACTGTTTCTGCTCTCCTGCATCGACCCGTGCATCGCGGTGGTCCCCATCCTGTTCGCCGCGGCTCCGCTGGGCGCGCCGTCGGCTGTGGTCGTGGTGGTAGCCTACGAGGCCGCCACCTTGCTCACCATGGTCGCCCTGGTTCTGCTGGCACGGGCCGGCGCCACGCGCCTGCGCTGGCACTTCCTCGAGCACTACGCCGACGGCGCAGCCGGCGCGCTGATCGCCGTGTTGGGTGGGGTGCTGCTGTTTCTGGGAATGTAGCGGGCTAGCCGCAGTCCCTCATGACGCCAGCTTTTCACTGTTAGGCGGTGATTGTATCGCTACGGTGAACACGGGGATTGACCAGCCGTGCTCTAGGAGGTGTCGGTGAAGATCCGTGGCGTTGGTCCCTGGGAAGTCGTCCTCCGCCAGCACTAAATCGTTGCCAAAATCGCGCGGAATTGGCAGTTGCTCCATCAGCGCCAAGAGCGTCCGGCTGTTGCTCGCGGCGATCACATTGCACCCTTCGCCCTCGTATGCGGCAACCAGCTCTGCGCGCAGCTCTGGATCAGACACTTCGATGAACACCCGATCGGTGTTCACGGCCAGGAGCGTTCGTTCTATCCATCCCAGCGGCTGACCTGCCTTGTCTACGGCGACGGGAACCACGCTAGTCTCAGCTGCGGGGAACCGCCATGAGGAGAGGCTTGCAGTCTCGGAGTATTCGGTCTTCATGGGAAGCCTCCTTTCGGGGCACAACCAATGGATCGAGCAAACGCGGTGCCAGACTAGAATCGGCTAGATCCATGCCTGGTGGTGCAGCTTCGAGCGCGAACCGCAACGCCCCCGCGACAGTCTGTCGCGGCCAACCCTGAGCCTGCGGCACAGAGTCGCTGGGCCACGGGCGAAACTCCCCGCCTGACGAGAAAAGGCGGTCTCCCGGTCGTGGCATGGCCAATGCAGCGGCTCACCTCAATACCGACCACATGAGGTGTCACATGATGAATGGTTCCGAAAGGCATGAGTTCACCTTGGGAGAGTTGGCGCGTGCGGCACGAAAGCAGGTGCCCATCTCGCGGATCGTCATCGCTGACGACGATCCCGACAGTCTGGAGCTACTGAAGATGGCCCTACGAAATCCCCAGATCGAAATCTGCGAGGCGGCCAACGGCGCGGAATTGGTGGAACTCCTGGCCGAGGGCGGTTCGTTCGATCTGGTGGTAACCGACGTTCTCATGCCCTGGATGGAAGGACTTCAAGTGTTGCTCTCGGCGCGAGCGGCCGAGATTCACACGCCCGTGTTGGTGATTTCCGGGCTCACACGGCCCGATCTTCAATCCAAAGTCGATCGCCTCGGAAACGCGAAATTGTTGCGCAAGCCCTTCGGAATCCCTGAGCTGCGTGCGGCTGTGGCCGACCTGATGGCCAGGCAACAGTTCGCATGAGACGCTCCGTAGCTGGCAGCGCCCGCGGCACTACCCAGCATCTTGCGGAGCGCGATCCAATACTTTGCTGGCTAGTTTTTCACCACAGAGAGCACAGAGAACACAGAGGTCGGAGGGGAAGGGGTTCGGATCGGACGGGAGCCCAACCCGTTCCCTTCCGATCTGGCTCTGTGTCCTCTGTGTCCTCTGTGGTGACGAGGGCGCGCGCGCAGCGCGCGGGGGCGAGGTGGGGTGAGTTGTCCGTCCCGAAGCCCCCGCAGGGGGAAGAGCTAACTTTGATCCGCGGTCCAAGAGATGCCGGTCAGCGTGTCTTGTCGTCTTCTTCCGCTTCGCGCGAGGCCAGTCGCTGAATGGTGCGGCGATCGATGCCAAGAATGCTGGCCGCCAAGGTCTTGTTTTGACCGGTGTGCTCGAGAACTCTCTCGATGTAGCGACGCTGCAGCTCCTCAAGTGTGGGCCAATCGCTATGGATGGCAGACGGGTTGCCCGATGCAACGTCCCCGGTGAGTGCGGGCAGGTCACCGGGCAGGATCACCCCGCGCTGGGACATGGCCACCGCGCGCGCAAGCGCGTTTTCCAATTCCCTGACGTTGCCCGGCCACGGGTAGTTGCGAATCCGGTACATGGCCTCGTCACTGATGTGCGGCTCCGCGCGACCGAGGATGGCGGCGTGCCGAGCGGCAAGGTGCAACGTCAGGGCGACGATGTCGTCGCCGCGCTCGCGCAGCGGCGGTACCCGCAACGAAACCACGTTGAGCCGGTAGGCCAGATCCTTGCGCATGCGTCCCGCGGCGACTTCAGCGCCCAGATCGCGGTTGGTGGCCGAGATCACGCGAACGTTCACCTTGAGGACCGCAGAGCCGCCCACCCGCCGCACCTCGCCTTCCTGCAGAACCCGCAGCAGCTCGCCCTGCATCTTGCTCGGGACGTCCCCCACCTCATCCAGAAAAATGGTGCCACCCTCGGCGGTTTCGAACAAACCCTTGTGGGAAGCACTGGCACCTGTGAAGGCGCCGCGCTCGTGACCGAACAGCTCGCTTTCGAGAATCCCCTCGGCCAGCGAGGCGCAGCTAAACGCGACAAAGGGATGCTCGGCGCGGCCGCTGCGTTCATGAATGGTGCGCGCGACCAGCTCCTTGCCCGAGCCGCTCTCGCCCGTGATCAGAACCGTGGCTTCGGTGGGCGCGACCTGGGCAATCTGCTTGTAGAGTTCGAGCATGGCAGCGCTAGTGCCCACCAGCACCTTGCGCCCGGCGATGGCGGAACGCAGGGAACGATTCTCCGCAGCCAGCCGCCTTCGCTCCATCGCGCCAGCTACCGTCGCACGCAGCGCCACCACATCCACCGGCTTGGCCAGATAGTCGGCCGCTCCGCTGGCGATGGCGTCCATCGCGGCCCCCGGCTCGGCGTAGGCGGTGATGAGAATGACGGGCGTGTCGGGAAACTGCTTGGTGACCGTGTCAAGCACCTCCAGACCGCTGGCGCGGGCCATCTGCACGTCACTCAACACCAGGTCGAACCGGCCTTGGGCCAGTTGGTCAAGCGCCTCGCGACCGTCGGTCACGGTCACCACTTCGTAGTTCTCACGTCGAAGCACAGTGGCCAGAAGCTCAAGCGTCAGGTCATCGTCCTCGGCAATGAGAATCCTGCCGTGCGAACTCACGCACGGAAGACTATCATGGAGATCCTGTGACGCCGATGTGGTTTCGCAGGAGGAGCTCATTGAGCAACGACAATCCCAGGACCGTGCTGCTGTCGAGCTGGCCCGTGTTGGTCGCGTTCGGGCTGGTGACGCTGCTGATCATCGGGATGCTGGGGCTCGACGTGGTCTTCGAGCAGCAGGAGGCGCGCAGAACCACCGACATCGTTGAGAACTCGCAACGCTCGATTACCCTGCTGAACAACATCCGAGATCACGCCGAACATCTGGCCGCGACGAACAGCGAGCCCGAGATCGACCAGCTTGCCAGGGCGGTCGATGAGGATGCTCGTGAGTATGATCCCCTGGCGACCTACCAGGGAGAACGCGAGGAGTGGACGCACCTTCAGGGTTTGCTTCGCGAACTATCCGGGAACCCCAGAAACCGGCAGCGAGCCGCCTCCGTCGTGGAAGGTGAGATCGGCAAATCCATCGACAAGCTCCTCTCGATCAACTCCCTGGAAGGAAGCAGCAACGTGGCCGCCATCCGCGCCGCCAACCGCCAGGCCGTGTGGAGCGACGCCGTGGTGGGCGGGATCGTGATTGCCATCGCGCTGGCCATCTCGCTCTGGTTGCTTCGCGTGCTCGGGCGCCAGCGCCGGCTGATCGTTGAACGCGTGCGTTTCCTCAACGAAAAGAACAGCGAGTTGGAGGCCTTTGCAGGACGCGCCGCCCACGACCTGCGCAGCCCGATGAATCCCATCCGCGGATATACCGACCTCATCCTCGAATCTCCCGGATTGCCAGCGGACGTTACGGCGATGGCCCAGCGGATTCGCCGAGCGGTCGACCGCATGACCAGCGTGGTCGACAATATGCTGGCCCTGTCGGTTTCTGGGCGTCCACCCCCGGGACATTCGTCGACGACCTTGGTGATCGAGCGGACGCTCGAGGAAATGGGAGCGGAACTGCAGGGGGTCGACCTGGCGACCAAGCTGCGCGCCGGTCGGGTGGCCTGCACCGAGGAAGTCCTCGCCCAGATTCTGCGCAACCTGATTGGCAACGCCACCAAGTTCCGCGCACACGACCGACCCCTGCGCATCACCATCGAAACCCGAGACGTCGGGCCGATGGTCGAGATCGCGATCGAGGACAACGGCCTGGGGATGGATGCCGAAAGCGCCCGGCACGCCTTCGAGCCATTCTACCGTGGCCAGATGGACCGCGAACTCCCGGGCCATGGTCTCGGCCTGGCCATCGTGGACCGCACCACCCGAGCCCTGGGCGGAACCTGCGAACTGTCGTCGGTCCTGGATCACAGCACGCGCATCGTGGTCCGGCTGCCTCGGGCGTGAATCATTGTCCACAACATGGTTTCACCTCTCCCCGACCAGTTTTCTGGAGTGAGCGGAGTAAAGACGGCTGTGATTCGCTAGCTCGGGCATCGGCGTGGCTTCAACGTCACTAGTCCCGCTGCGGTGAAGGTGCCGGTGCCGCACGCAATCTTTTCCGTCCTGCTTGGCCGCGTAGACCAGTTTGTCCGCCTGCTGGACCAGTCGGTCCAGCGATGTCCGCGGCCCGTCGATGGTTACGGCGCCGATGCTGAAGCTCGCCGGCCAGCGGCCCTGCACGATCGCGCGGAGAGCGACCATGAGTTTGTCGAGGACCATGTCCGCTGCCACCTCGCCAGTCTCGGGCAGGAGTAGCACGAACTCATCGCCACCGTAGCGCGCGACGACATCGAAAGCGCGCAAATTGCGCGTCAGGATCTCCGCCACCGCCACCAGCAAGCGGTCGCCATCGTCGTGGCCGCCCTCGTCGTTGACCTTCTTGAAGTCGTCGATGTCCAGATACGCGAGAGAAAGCGACCGATGATAGCGCTCGGCGCGGGCCACCTCGCGCTCAGCCGTCTCGATGAACGCCCTTCGGTTCAAGACACCGGTCAGCGAATCCGTCCTGGCCAGAATGGCCCAGCGCTGTGTGCTCGACCGCAGCCGCGACAGAATCAAAGTGACGACGACGAAGAATCCCATTTCCACGATGCCGTTCCAGTAGGGAATGAGTGGGTGGGAAAAACGGTGAGTGATCAACCAGAGATCTTGCAGTCGCACCACCGCTGATAGACCGCAGATGAGCAATCCCACACGCAAACTAACGAACCAAGTCGCGACCGCAATCGGTGCCAGATACAGCGGGGCGATCGAAACCTGGGCACCTGTGACGTAGTCGATCACCCCGATGACAAGCACCATCACGATCGCGCCGGCGACCACGTGCATCGGGCGCAAATTCTTCGCGGCCGAAGAATCTCGACGGTTCATCATGTCGACGCTCCTTTCGCGCATCCGAATCCATGACCCTGCATCGGCAATGCCACGAAGCACGGGGCGCATTGGCTCTCCAATTACTTGGATTCCGCGCCCAGCACGGTGGGGCGCGAAAAAGTGCCGCGTCACCCTGCCGCCCTGGTGCGGCGGCCTGTCGCACCGTCATCGCACCGGTCAGCACACTTTGTTGACAGCCTGCGCGCGATCGCGCGTGGGCGTGCTATAGCACGCGCCCATATGACCATGTTTTCCGAGCTGGGCCTCGTCCCGGCGCTTGCCGAAGCTATCGCCGCACGCGGCTACGACAACGCAACCCCGGTGCAGGTGGCGGTTCTCGAATCCAAGGTGCAGGGCCGCGATCTGCTGGTGTCCTCGCAAACCGGCTCGGGCAAGACCCTCGCCTTTGGCTCGCTCATGGCCCGGACCTTGCTGGAAGATCCTGCGCCAGCGCCGGGGGATGGGCCAGAAGTCGCCAGGCCCGCTCGTCGCGTGCGGCGGCCCGGGGCACTTATCATCGCGCCCACGCGCGAGTTGGCCAACCAAGTGCGTAGCGAGCTGGACTGGCTGTTCGCGCGCACGCCCCTCAGTGTGGCGGCGTTCACGGGCGGCAGCGACATTCGGCGCGATCTCAAGATCCTGCACGCAGGGGCAGACTTGGCGGTGGGCACCCCTGGCCGCCTGGTAGATCTTCTGTCACGCAAGGCCTTGCACCTGGAAGAAGTCAAGGTGGTTGTCGTCGACGAAGCCGACGAGATGCTGGACATGGGTTTTCGCGAGGATCTGGAAACCATCCTGGCCGCAACCACGGCGCGCACGCGCACGCACATGTTTTCGGCCACATTGCCTCAGCCGATCCTTGCGCTGGCGGCCCGCTATCAGAAGGACGCAGCCCGCATCGATGCCCGCAGCCTGGGCGAAGCACCGACGCATGAGGATATTCGCCATGTGGCCTACCTGACCGCCATGGGTGACAGGGGCAAGGCGGTGGTCAACGTGCTTCGCCACAACCCCGACCAGCGCGCCATTGTCTTTGGCACCACCCGAGAAGGCGTCGCGGATCTGCACCGCGAGCTGGTGCGCCAGGGGTTTCGCGCGGTGGTGCTGTCCGGGGATCGCGCACAAGCCGAACGCAATCGCGCACTGGCAGCCCTGCGCGCGGGTGAGGCGCAGATCCTGGTGGCCACCAATGTGGCCGCGCGCGGTCTGGATCTGCCCGAGGTGGATCTGGTGGTGCACGCGGATCTTCCACTCAACGGCGAGGCCCTCACCCACCGTAGCGGCCGCACCGGACGCGCCGGCCGCAAAGGCACCAGCGTGCTTATCGCCAGTCTGGCCGAACGGCGCAAGGCCGAACGCTTGCTGGCCTATGCCAAGGTGGAGTTCTCGTGGGCCAACGTGCCCGGGGCCAAGGAGATCGGGGCCCAGGGTGAAAGACGCCTGGAAGACACGCTGCGGACAGAGGCCGCGACCGAGCCATCTGCCGCGGCTTCAGCCATGGTGGAGAGACTGAGTCCGGACATCCCGCGGGACCGGCTGCTCTTGCTGCTCCTCGATCGCGAACTGGAGCGCCTGCCCAAGGGCGAGGTGCTACGGCCCGTGGATACGCGCCTGACCAAGAGCACCGACAGCTATCGTCGCGACTCCGGCCCGCCGGTTTCACATGCCGAGTTCTCGCGCGACGCCGTCGTGTTTCGCGTGAACCTCGGGGCGGAAAGCCGGGCCGAGCCGGGCTGGCTGCTGCCGCTCATTTGCCGGCGCGGCGGCGTCACCCGGCGCGAGGTGGGCGCCATCCGCGTCGGTCCGCAATCGAGCGAGTTCGAGATCGCGGGCGAGGCAGCCAAGGATTTCGCCCTGGCTGCGTCGCAGAGCGATCCGCGCGCCCCGCACGTCCACATGGAGGTTGCCAGCCGCGCGCACCCGCCGGCCCATGACGTTCACGCCAAGCCTGACAGGCGTGGCGTCCAACCGCCGCTGGCCAAGCCGAGCCCGCGTCCGCACCCGGCAGCACCGCCAGTGCGCTTCGGCGGTTCGCTCCAAGCAAGACCATCCCGCGGCTTTTCCAAAGGCCCATCATTCTCCCGGCCGGCTCGGCCTGCGCCCATCCCGGTTGCCAAGCACAAATGGCATCCCAAGCCCGGCAAACGCCCACCACCGCGATGATGGCTCCCGCGTTTACACTACCGATTGAAATTCGGACCGAGCCGGCGCNNACGGGAGAAATTCAATCAGTAGTGTTAGCAGGAAGAGTCTACTTCTCGATGCAATAGGACCAAGCAGGCGTGCTACATGCCCAAGGTATCGCGTCCACCCACCAACTCACTTTGCGCGTCGTACACCACAATGAGAGCTACCCCTAGCTTGTCCTGATAGTGGACATCACCCGGTGGTTTGTGCCTACATACCCGCGCAGCACATGAACGCTCTTCAACTTGTCGCAGGAACAATTCTCTTCGCGGGTCTCTTGGTAACCGCCGGATGCGGCAGCTCCTCGGCGAGCGTAGGCTTGGGCGCGGATGCCGAGGCTGGCGACAGCGGAGACGCGACGACGGAGGATGCGCCCGTCGTGAACGTGCCCAGCAATGTGGTGAGCGACGGCTATCTGACCACAGGCCCGTGGGCGGGGTACGGCTTCACCGCCACCGATCCCGGAGCCGCGCAGATTGTTCCGGCGTGCGGCGCCGACAGCTGCGATCCACCGTTTGTGGGAAGATCCTTCTGTATGCACGGGACTGTCACCGGACGCGCCGACTGGACCGGCTTTGCCATGCTGGGCTGGAACGTGAATCAGGACGCTGCCAAGGGACCGCAGCTGACTTGGCCGGTTCCCGAGACTGGCGGACTGATCGTCACCGTCGAAAATCCCAGCAAGACCCCCCTGCGTGTCCAGTTGCAGGGGACCAATCCCCACAGCGGCGCGGATCGCTGGTGTGCGCCTCTGGTCAGCGGGCAATTGATTCCGTGGGGCTCGCTGCTGACCAATTGCTGGGCCGGTGGCAAGCCGCAGAACCCACTTACACCAGGGACGCCAATCCAACAGGCTGCCGTCATCGTGCCTGGCCTACAGACCGACCTGCCCTTCGACTTTTGCCTGGTCGACGTTCAGATTTTTCCGGAACAAGCAGATGTCGACGCCGGCGAGGGCGGCGACAGCGACGACGCAACCCCCGAATCCTACCCAGGCTGACAGCGCCCCGCAGGCACGCTAGCGGTAGAATCTGATGTCGTCGACGGTGATGGCGCCTGTGCACATCGGATTGTCGCTCGCACCTTCGGCGGCCACCGGGACAGTGAACTGCCAGATCGTGGATATCAGCTTGCTGGGATCGAGTGGCGTCGGGGGGCTGCCCTGAATGTCGCTGACCACGAAAGGCGCCTTGATGGTCCGGGGAGCCGAGGTCATTTCATCGACGGCGAGCCGGTCTTGCGGCGGGTAAGACCCGGCCGGGCCCGTCGCGAAGGTCGAACCCAAGGTCAGGTCTTGGTGCTCGACATCGCCGGTCGCGTACTGCATGGTGCAGCCGGAGAACGAGCCGCTGATGGTGAATTGCACGCCGGTGAACGCACTCGCATCAACGCAGTTGTTGAAGGCGATGACTGCGCCCAGAAACTGCGGTGTCGACGTCGGCGCCGCGCTGACCCTGATGTGAAGCGCGCCCCCGGTTGTCGTGTAGGTCGGGGATCCTGGACCGCCGACCTTGGGCGCGGCGTACGTCAGGATTCCGCCCGCGATCTCGATCCCTCCCATGTTGGCCCCGCCGCCTGTGTCCGTGAAATCCGCGATGAGACCATTCGCGGGTGCCTTCGACGTGTGGGATGGGGTGCAATCTCCGCTCGGAAGACGGCTCCCGCCGCTGTTGCCGCTGGCACTAGCCGTCGCAGCGATGCCGTTGATTGCGCTGGCTCCGCATCCGGCGCTGATTGCCAAGGTGCTGATGAAGGCGATGGTGAAAAAGTGACTGTTCATGTGGTCTCCTCAGGGACTTGCAGACCTCCTCCGGGTGCGAGGAGGCATGCCGTTTACCAGACTATGAGTCGCGCGGCCGCTCGCGCGGGTCAGCTGTTTCTTCGGCTCACCTTGGTCGCTTGACAGGCTCACCGCCGCATTGCGCGATCTTGTCCTAGAAGGCGTTGGCGAAACTCAATCAGAAGCGGCCGAGCAATGATAGACCAACGCCGTCATTACTGACCTCGCCAATTCGATGGCGGACGACAACTGGTTTTCGATGTTCTACAACCTCACCAAGGCCTATACCGGAGACTCCGCCGACCTGACCATCTTCGGCAAGGTCGTGGTGAAGGATCCCACGGTTGGCCTTCTCGCCGTGGCCAAGAAAGCCGGCGGGTTCTGACAGCCAGCCGATCCGATGCTACCCGAGCGGAATCCGCGACTTGTTGCGGGACAACCACCTGGCAAACGTCTGCAGCTCGGGATTGAGTGAGCGGCAGAACGCGAGGTCCCGCGCTCCGCAATAGGCACTCTCGGTTTCCGCCTTGAACTGGAACATGTTTCCCAGGTCGTCGGCCCCAGGAAAGCCGAAGCCGCGGTAGACATCGGGCGAAACCGGGTTGAAGGCAACGGGCTGTTCCAGCGCATAGCTGAGCGCGGCGGCCATCTCGCTGCCGGTGAGATGCTCGCCAGCCACGCCCACGGTCTTTCCAATCAGCTCAGGACGCTTGAAAATTCCCAACGCGCACTTGCCAATGTCTTCGACTGCAATGCCGGGCAGCTTCTTGTTTCCCATGGGCAGCACGAACGCCAGTTTGCCGTCAGGCCCCTTCTTGGGACCCATGCCAAAGCCAATCAGATTGTCCCAGTAGAACGACGTCAGCATGAACGTGGTTGGCACGCCCAGATCCCTGAAGAAATGATCCGCCTCGGCCTTGGCGTCGAAGTGGGGCACCTTGTACTTGCCTTTCAACGTCGGCATGCGCGAGTCGCTGAGTGGAAATGCCTTGCGCGTATCCTCAAAGGTGGACCAGATGGCGTGCTTTACGCCGGCGTTCTTGGCCGCCTGGGCCAGAGCGTGCCCCTGAGCTGTCTCCTTCTCGCCAGAAAAGTGCTCCCAGAAGTTGGTCACGCAGTAAGCGCCATACGCGCCCTCGAAGGCTTTGGTCAGGCTTGCCACGTCGTCCAGATCGCCTGCCACGACCTCCACCCCCAGCTTGGCCAGCGCCTGCGCCTTGTCGCCCGCGGGTTTGCGAGTAATGGCCCGAACCGCGAACTCGCCGCTCTTGTCGGCCAGGATGGCGCGAACCAACCCTCCGCCTTGAGCTCCCGTCGCCCCTATCACCGCGATGATCCTCTTTTCCATTGCGTCCTCCCTAGCAAATTGAGTTGCTTCCGCTCGCGCGCCGCCCCCACCGCCCAGTTGGATGCTGCGAGCCCGTGGAAAGGTTCCGCGCTGACTTTCCCGCCAAATATCAGGGCACGATGGAGGCCGTGGCTGTCGCCCGGGACGCCTCCCTGAAAACTGCGCAGTGCTCCTACCAGTAGAAATCGCAACCGAACGCGCGGCCGCTCGGCGCGATCGCCTCGAGCAGGGCGTAGATTGCAGCAAACGCCGTGCAGCTCAACACCTCGCCCACGTAGCTGTGGTCCGAGCTAGCGCAAGTCGCGGGGCTCACCCCAAACGTATGCGTCGCCCCGCCGCCGCTCGCCTCAATCCGTGGCGAATAGCGCCCTGGGTCGACGGACGCCGTCACGCACGAGGCGTTCGTCCGATAGGCGCTGGACGCTACCACCCCGACCAACTCCCTCAATCTGCCCCGCGGTCGCCGTCCCCGGCACCCCGTTCAACGACACCGCACCGCTCGCGACGTCTACCGCCCACAGGTCGATGAATTCGGGCACATACAAGCCAGGGCCCCGGTCCACGTCGACCGAGAGAACCTCAATGGTCGGAACCAGCTCGCCCACCGTGCCAGTGGCCGGGACCGCACCGACGGACGCATCCGTGCCGCCCAAGCCTTGGCTTTCCCCTGTTCCGCCGCAGCCGACACTGGCAAGTGCGACTGTGCCGGCTACCGACAGAAGAAACTGAAGTCTCCGGAATGATCGCATGTGAAAGCCTCTCGGAATCGCAGCTTAGGACGCGCGCAGGGGATTATGCCAAATCCGGCAAATCCATGTCGCAACTCACGGCCCACCCTTTTCTCACTGATCCGCGGCAGCTCAGGGCCATCAGCGCCGTGCCCGCACGGGCAACCGTAATGCGGCGCTATCCGCGCGCAAGCGCCCGAACGCGCCGCACTCACACGCCCTGGCAGAATCTAGGGCGACACGTCCCTGTGGGTTGCGTTGCGGTCGGCCGAAAGCAGACCCCGCTGCTGCAATCCTCGTCTCTCACGCAGGAAGAGCCGTCAGCGAGGGAAGCGCCACACACATTGTTCAAGCAGGCCCCCGTGGCGCCGCACATCACGTCGTCCGTGCAGACGCTCCCGGAGGAGACGACGGGCATGCAGGCGCTGTCCTCGCCGAGGCAGTATTGCCCGGCCGGGCAGGTTGTCGCCTGGCAGGGGGGCACGCCGCAGATCTGGCCGCTGCAGTATCCGCTTTCGCAGAAGAAGTCTCCGTCGCACACGCCCCCGTTCGCGGTCGCCCCGACGAAGACGGACACACATGGATCCGTCGGATCAGCGGGGGCGGCGAACAGCGCGCCGCAGGCGGCGGACTGGATCCGCTTGAGGCACTGCTCGGCCGCACTGGCGTCGAAGCGCATGATTCCGTATTGGACGAGGCCCGGGCCGCCACTCAGCCGCGACGACATATTCTGCCGGCAGCTCGCCTCGCTGCCCTGGTAGAATGCCGCAAGATCGTCTGCCGGGCAACACTGGACCGCGCGGGCGCAGAGAGCATCTGCGTAACTCCCGGCGAAGCTGCCCGGGTCGGTTGTGGTGCAGGCGCACATGATTGCCGAGGCTAGCGTGCAGCTCACGAAGAATGACAGCGACCGAAGGAACGTCACTCGGCGCAGTTTACCGCATCTGCGTGACTCACGTACTTTCCCGACGGCCATGTCGATGACGAAGTCGATATCGTTGGTCGCTCGCGGTTCTCCGTCGATCGAGCTCGCCACACTCCCGCCGACGAAATAGCGCGCTCTGACCTTCTCCAGCGCCTCGGCGACCCGCAATGCTATGTCAACAACGTCGTCAAGCGGTGGGTTCCGTCCAAAGCAGCTCAGTCGGGGAGGTTGGGCAGTGTGTCTTTCAGGAAGGTCATGAACGGCACCGCTAGGATGTTGTTCTCGAAACGCTGGGGATGTTCCCCCAGGAAGACCACGTAGGATCTGACCTGTCGCTTGGTCGCGCTCGAAAAGGAACGCAGACCGCCGAGCTGCGACGCCGCCACAGTTCGTCCCAACTTGCACTCGATGGCAATGAGGAGCTTGCCGGTGTCCAGCACCAGGTCAACTTCGGCCCCTGCGTCGGTTCGGTAACCATAGACGCGCCAGCAGAGGTGATTGGCGCGGATGAAGTAGAGACATTGCAGGATCAACCACTGCTCGAACAGCTTGCCCTTGTCCGTGGCGGCCGCCGGGTGGCGGTGCAGGCCCAGAAGCGCATTGCGAACCCCCACGTCGAAAAGCAAGATTCGGTCCCGCTGACTCACGTGTCGGGATGGGTGGCCACTCTCGAAGGGTGGAATGCGGAACGCGAGCAATGTGTCCTCGAGGATCTGAAAGAACCGGCGAATGGTTTCCTTGGCAATCTCGGTGTCGCTCGCCAGCTTGGAGTAGTTGATCCAGTCTCCACTTCCCAGGGCCGCGATGTCCAAGAACCGGGCGTAGGTTCCCACGTCGCGGATGATGGATTCCGCCTGCACCTCCTCGCGCAGATAGACGGTGGCGTAGCTGTCGAGAACGTCAACGCCAGCCTGCCGGTCCAAGTAGATGCCCGGAAGAGTGCCGACCTGCAATGCCCGATCCAGATCGAACGCGTCGCCCAATTCCCAGAAGGATAGCGGATCCAGATGCTCGAGCACGATCCGGCCCGGGAGTAGATTGGCGCCCCCGCGCTTGAGCTTGCGTGCGCTGGAGCCCGTCAGGATGAATCGGTGGCGGCTGCCCTCGTCTATCTCGGCTTGGATCGTGTTGAGCAGCGATGGAATGCGTTGGATCTCGTCCAGCACCACCAACGACGGCTGGTTCAAGGCGGCCAATTCCCGTCGCAAGCGGCCCGGATCCTTGGCGTAGCCAAGATACGAATCTTGATCGGCCAAATTGACAATCCGGTCTGGCCGCAGCGCGCGCGTGAGCGTGGACTTCCCCACCTGGCGCGCCCCGAGTAGCAAGACGCTCTTCTTCGAGGTGCGCAAGCGCTGTTCGATGGTCCGCACCAGCATGTGGGTCATTTACCATGCATTTGACCTACGTGCAAGACGGCAGGCGGGGCGGCCCCATTCTCTCGCCCCCGCCGCCTGCGCGAAAATCGGTCCAGCGTCAGGTGCATCACTGGGGTGGTGAACAAGGTCAGCATCTGCGACAGCAGCAAGCCGCCCACAATGGCGATGCCGAGGGGGCGGCGCATCTCAGAACCGGTGCCGTGACCCAAGGCTAGCGGCAAGCCGCTGAGCCGTGCCGCCAGGGTGGTCATGACAATGGGGCGGAAGCGCAACAGGCAGGCCAGAACCACCCACCGGAGGCAAGCGAACCCGCTGCCTTGCATTTTGTGCACGTCATGCTCAAAATGCAGACATGGGCAAGAGGCCGATTCAGCGCAAGACTCTGCTAGCGACTGTCGAAGCTCGGCTGCGTGAGAACCCGATCGTAGCCATTCTTGGGCCGCCAGGCAGGATCTGAAGCTCGACCAGGCTTTCATCGTTTACCCAGGCCTGAAGACCTACCGAGTCGCCGAAAACGTCGAGGTCGTCCCACGGCCCATCCTGCGCCAACGACTGCTTGGCCGCTCGAGGCGCCCTGGAGGGCGTACTGGTCCTCAACCTCGCCCCCGAGGCGGAGATCCTGACCCTGCTGTCTCTGCTTGACGACCGCCGCCTTTCGTGACCGTCACGCATGATCGCGAGCGCCCCGCCGCCTGCGCGAAAATCGGTCCAGCGTCAGGTAGACCACCGGCGTGGTGAACAAGGTCAGCA